>JAZNQA010000080.1:0-41651 GCA_045589915.1 Candidatus Enterenecus sp. | reverse complement strand
GTTTCATAAACCTGGGCATTTTGCTTCTTCCTTTCATTTCTGCATTTCTCTCAATTGATTCAATTGTATCTGTGCATAGCACAGTCAAGTCATTGTACCATATTTCATAGGAATTGCAAGGTTTTTTACGGGGTTTTTACGGTGCGGGGGGCATATAGGGCCGCCGAGGGCGGCGGCCCCCACAGATCGGTTTGTGGGACTGCCGTAGGGGCGGGTCCCAGAGCCGCCCGTTTGACACCTCTCCGCCTCGCTTCGCTCGGCGCCTCCCCTCAAGGGGAGGCTGTTTGAGGGGAAGGGAGAGAGAATAATACACACCCCGCAGGCGCATACTGTCCCTGGAGGGATATACATGGAACAGCAGAGCAAAACAAACAAGGTTTGGTGCGCCGTGGCCGGAGGAGCCGCAGGCGTGGTAAACGGTTTCTTTGGCGGCGGAGGCGGGATGGTGCTGGTGCCAATGCTGGCGGGCAAGTGCGGTCTGGGGCAGAGAAAGGCCTTCGCCACCTCGGTGGCGGTGATTGCGCCGCTGTGCGCCCTGTCGGCGGGCATCTACTTCCTCCGTGGTGATCTGGACATCGCCGCCGCCCTGCCCTATCTGGCGGGCGGACTGGTGGGCGGGCTCATCGGCGGCAAGGTGTTCCAAAAGCTGTCCGTGGTGTGGCTGCGGCGGGTGTTCGCCCTGCTCATCCTGTACGGCGGGGTCAAGGCGCTGTTATGACGGAATGGCTCATTCCGGCGCTGGCCGGAGCGGTCACCGGCGTGCTGTCCGGCTTTGGCATCGGGGGCGGCTCCCTGCTGCTCATCTACATGACCAACTTCGCCGGCGTGGCGCAAAACGTGGCGCAGGGCATCAACCTGCTCTACTTCCTGCCCACGGCGGCCACCGCCCTGCCTGCCCATGTAAAAAACGGTTATATCGAAAAAGCAGCGCTGCTCCCCGCCATCCTCACCGGACTGGTGGGGACGGGACTGGCGGCATGGGCGGCCACCGCCATGGACGTGGAGGTGCTGCGCAAGTGTTTCGGCGGATTTCTGCTCATCATTGGTTTAAGAGAGCTGTTTCGGAAATAGGTTTCCGAAACAGCTCTTTTGCGTGCTAACTTAATGATGTAAAATGTGCTTGACATCAAATGTAAAGCGTGCTATACTCCAAGCGTAAAGCAGACTTTACACGAGGAGGGATGGCATGGAAAACCGTATCGCCGAGCTGCGCAAGGCACGGCGCATCTCCCAGGCAGAGCTGGCGGAGGCGGTGGCTGTCACCCGACAGACCATCATCTCGCTGGAAAACGGCCGGTACAACGCATCGCTGCTGCTGGCCTACCGCATTGCCCAATACTTCGGCATGACCATCGAGGAAGTGTTCCTGTTCGGAGAGGATGACCGATGAGAACGGGCAGCATGGAGAAAAAGGAGGAACCCTGTTCATGAAAGCATTTCACAATCCCAAACAAGATTACTCGGCCAAGCTGCGCCTGCGGATCCTCATCATGAGCGGATTTATACTGGCCGGAGCCTTGATGCTCATCCTCTCGCTGACGGTCTTTCCCGAAGATGTGAGCGATACGCAGGACTTCCTGCGGGGCTTTTATCGGGGCGCAGGCAGCGGCATGATCGTTGCGGCCGTTTTTTTCATCATCCGCTCCTGGTGGCTGCTGCGCCATGACAAGGCCCGCCGCACCGCCGAGATCAACGAGAAAGACGAGCGGCGGCAATATGTGGGTATGCGCACCGCCGCCACCGCCGGCTTCGTGTGCCTGTATCTGCACTTTCTGGCCATACTGGTGGCGGCGCCGCTGAATTTCACGGTATTCCTCACCCTGCTGATGGCGCTCTATGTGTCTTCCATGGTACAGATCATCACCTATGTGATCTACAACCGCATCTTATGAGCATCCGCACCGAACATCAGGGCACCCTTTCCGTCCAGCACGGAGCCCTGAACACCCTTGGAGCATTCTGAAACAGGAGGAACGCTGATGAACACCGACAAGTTATCTAACCATCCCGACGATGCCGCATCCCGCAGGCTGCGCCGCCAAGGCATCCCGGCGGCGGTTGCCATGCTGGCCTTCGGCATACTGCTGCTGGTACTCCGGGTTTTCGCCCATTCCTCTGCCAATTCTGACCTTCTTATTTTCTGCCAAAGCGTCGGTCTTGTCTTGACCGTGTTCGGCATCGTCAATCTCGTCCGCATCCTGTGGTTCCTGCGCCACGATAAAGCCCGTCGTGCGCAACACATCAAGGAGACAGACGAACGTCACGACTACATCACCATGCGGGCGCTTAAGACCACTTGCCTGATCTTCGCATGCGCAAGCCTTGCGGCGATGCTGGTGGCCGCCGCTCTGAGCCCCACCGTATTTTATACGCTTTTGATCGCCTGCGCCGCTTTTATGATCCTTTACTTCGTGATCTTTGCGGTCTATGACCACCGCCTATGAGCATCCGCTACCTGCAACTGCCCATCACCCGTGAGCTGGCGGGGACGGAGGTCAACACCCTGCTGCGGCGGCACTTAGGGCTGTCGGGCACGGTGCTGCGGCGGATCAAATGGCTGGAGGACGGCATCACCGTGGACGGTGTGCGGGTCAACGTCCGCTGCCGTGTGGCGGAGGGGCAGACCCTGTCCGTCCGGCTCACCGACCCCACCCCCGGCGACTGCGCCGTACCGGCGGAAGGGCCGCTGGACATCGTGTACGAGGACGGGGACATGGTGGTGGTGAACAAGGCCCCCGGCGTACTGGTGCACCCCAGCCACGGGCACTTTGACGACACCATCGGGAATTTCCTCATGTGGCACTACCGGCAAATGGGGGATGCATCGGGCTTCCACCCCGTTCACCGGCTGGACAAAGGTACGTCCGGACTACTGGTGGTGGCAAAGCATCCCCACGGACAGGAAAAGCTGAAGGGACAGCTTCACACCGGCGGCTTCCGGCGGGTGTATCGGGCGGTGTGCGACGGCTGTCCTCAGCCCACGGAAGGGGTCGTTGACGCTCCCATTCGTCCGGTGGAAGGTTCCCTCATGGCACGGGAGGTACATCCCCACGGACAGCCCGCCCGCACCCACTACAAGGTGCTGCAGGCAGGCCAATCCCGCTCGCTGGTGGAGCTGGTGCTGGACACCGGACGCACCCATCAGATTCGGGTACACATGGCGCACATTGGAAGCCCCCTCATCGGGGATTTTCTCTACGGCAAAGAGGACAAAGCCCTCATCAGCCGTCCGGCGCTTCACTCATATCATTTGGAGATCACCCACCCCATCTCCGGCAGGCATTTATCCTTTACAGCCCCTCTGCCGGAGGACATAGAACAACTTTTAGAAAGGGAGTTTTGAACTATGGCAAAAAAAGAAAAGAAAGAGACCCGTTTTGAGGTCATCCTCGAGGAGGGCAACGGTCTGTCCACGCCCTACCGCAGCATCTTGGTGGACACCACTACCGGCGTGCAGTATCTGTACGTGCAGGCCGGGAACGCAGGCGGTCTGAGCCCCCTGCTGGATCGGGACGGACGGCCCTTAACCCGGAACTGCTGACCCAACCTCAAAAATAAACGCTTATCAACGGTATGGAGGCAAACACATGACATTGGAACTGAGAAACATCGAAAAATCCTTTGGGGAAAAGCAAGTGCTCAAAGGGGTGTCCTTTCAGGCCGAGGGCGGCAAAGCCTTCGGTCTGCTGGGTAGAAACGGCGCAGGCAAGACCACATCCATCCGTATTCTGATGGACGTGTTCCCCGCCAACAGCGGCGAGGTACTCATGGACGGCAAGCCCATCAACTACAAGGCGGTGCAGATCGGCTATCTGCCGGAGGAGCGTGGTCTGTACCCCAAAAAGGTGATCCTTGACCAGCTCGTCTACTTTGCAGAGCTGAAAGGGATGAGCCGCAAGGCCGCCATTCAGGCGGTGGACGACTGGCTGGAGCGGCTGGGCATGACGGAGTACCGCAATAAACGGCTGGACACCCTGTCCAAGGGCAACCAGCAGAAGATCCAGCTCATCACCGCCCTGGCTCACGACCCCCACATCGTCATTCTGGATGAGCCCTTTTCCGGGCTGGATCCGGTGAACGCCATGCTGCTCAAGGACGTGGTGAAGGAGCAGATCGCCAAGGGCAAGATCGTGCTGTTTTCCAGCCACCAGATGAACTACATCGAGGAATTCTGCGACAGCATCGCCATCCTCAACGGCGGCGAGGTCGTCCTGCAGGGCGACCTGCACCACATCAAGCGCAACTATGTCCGTGACCGTCTGGTGGTGCGCACCGAGCACACCGCCCCCATTCTCGCTGATCTGGGCGACTGCTGCACCGTGCGGGAGAACGGCGAGCTGCTCATCCAGCTCCCCTCCGCCGACCATAAAAAAGTCATGATGCAGCGCCTTGTGGAGACCTATGACATCGACGAGGTCAAGGTGTTCGAGCCCTCCCTCAACGACATTTTTGTTGAGTACGCAGGCCGCCAGGAATAAGGAGGATCGCCATGAAACAGTTTGGAAAAATACTGAAATTTGAGCTGAAATATTACTTTAAGAACAAGATTTTTGTAGGTTTGACCGTGTTTCTGGTGCTGCTCATCGCCGTGCTGATGTTTTTGCCCCGCATTCTGTCCGCCTTCCAGTCGGAGGACGACGGGGGCACGGTGACGTTGCTCCCCGTGATGCTGGTGCAGGCCCATGACCCGGAACAGGCGGAACTGGTAACCCAGACCTTTGCCGCCGCCTTTCAGGATTACGATGTGCGCAGCACCGATGAGGAGCTGGGCGCCATTCAGGAGCAGGTCCTGTCGGGCGAGGCCCAGTGCGCCTTTGTGATGACCTCCCCCACCGCCTACACCTACTATGTGAACAATCTGTCCATGTATGACATGAATCCTGACATCGCCAACGAGGTGCTGGAGGACGTCTACCGCATGAACGCCATGATGGACAGCGGCATGACGGCGGAACAGGCAGCCGGAGCGCTGAATGTGCAGATCGAGGCCACGGTATCCAGCCTGGGCAAGGATCAGGTGCAGAACTTCTTCTACACCTATATCATGATCTTCGCCCTGTATATGGTCATCCTCCTCTACGGGCAGATGGTGGCCACCAACGTGGCCACGGAGAAGAGTTCCCGTGCCATGGAGGTGCTCATCACCAGCGCCCGACCCACCAGCATGATGTTCGGCAAGGTGATCGCCTCCTGTCTGGCCGGCCTGATCCAACTTGTGGCGGTGTTCGGCTCTGCCCTACTGTTCTACAACCTCAACCGTTCCCAGTGGAGCGGCAACGCCATCGTGGAGTCCATCTTTGCCATCCCGCTGAATCTGCTGGTTTATATGCTGGTGTTCTTCATCCTCGGCTTCTTCATCTACGCCTTCCTGTTCGGTGCCATTGGTTCCACCGCCTCCAAGCTGGAGGACATCAACACCTCGGTGATGCCGCTGATGTTCCTGTTCATCATCGCTTTCGTGGTGGTGATCTTCTCCATGTCCTCCGGCACCGTGGACAATCTGGCCATGACCATCTGCTCCTTTGTGCCCTTTACCTCCCCCATGGCCATGTTTACCCGCATCGCCATGAGCACGGTGCCGTGGTATGAGATTGCCATCTCCATCGCCATTCTGGTGGGCTCGGTGGCGGGCATCGGGGTGCTGTCCGCCAAGATCTACCGTGTGGGCGTGCTGCTGTACGGCACCACCCCCAAGCTGGGCGCCATCCTCAAGGCCGTGCGGAGGGCCTGATCCGACCACTCACAGAAAGAGGGCTTGTTTCCTAAAACAAGCCCTCTTCCCTTTTGACAAAAAACAGGGTATAATAGGGTCACTTCATTCATACTTTGAGGTGACTACCATGAAACGTCGCACGCTGAAGATTTCTTACAACGCTCCTGTGTCGCTCACCTTTGCACTGCTGGGGCTGGTGGCGCTCATCCTGCACTCCGCTACCGACGGCTGGACCACCGTCAACCTGTTTTCGGTGTACCGCAGCCCGCTGTCCGATCCGCTGACATGGGTGCGCTTCCTGGGTCATGTGCTGGGTCACGGCGGCTACGAACACTACATCGGCAACATCGTGCTCATCCTCGTGCTGGGCCCCAATCTGGAGGATCGGTTCGGCAGCCGGAACACCCTGTGGGCCATCGTCATCACGGCGGTGATCTCCGGCGCAGTGCAGTTCATCTTCTTCCCCGGCACCGCCCTGCTGGGTGCGTCCGGCATCGTGTTCATGATGATCCTGCTGTCCTCCTTCGGCGGGGTGCGCAACGGCGTCATCCCCACCACGCTCATTCTGGTGGCCATCTTCTATCTGGGCGGCGAGCTGTGGGACGCCATCTCCGTGAAGGACAACGTTTCCCAGATCACCCATATCATCGGCGGCGTGTGCGGAACCGTCCTCGGCTTCTCCCTGTCCGGCCGAAAAAAGCGCTGATCTCTCACAGACCGCAGCTCAGGCTGCGGTCTGCTTTTTCTAAACAATTTGTGAATATTATTCCACCTGTGTTGACAGTGGATGCAGCACATCTATAATATAAGTATGACAACGTTGAGGGGGCATTGCGCCCTCTCTCCCGTTTTACGGGGAAGGAGATTTGATTGCCATGTTAAAATTGTCTAATATCCGTAAGACCTATACGGTGGGTGACAACGTGGTGGAAGCCCTGCGGGGAATAGACCTGGAATTCCGAAAAAATGAGTTTGTATCCATCCTCGGCCCCTCCGGCTGCGGCAAGACCACCACGCTGAATATCATCGGCGGTCTTGACCGATACACCAGCGGCGACCTCATCATCAACGGCCGCTCCACCAAGGAGTACAAGGACAGCGACTGGGACACCTATCGCAACCACTCCATCGGCTTCGTGTTCCAGAGCTATAACCTCATCCCCCACCAGAGTGTGCTGTCCAACGTGGAACTGGCCCTCACCCTGTCCGGCGTGTCCAAGGGGGAGCGCCGCCGCCGGGCCAAGGAAGCGCTGGAAAAGGTGGGACTGGGCGACCAGCTTCACAAGAAGCCCACCCAGATGTCCGGCGGCCAGATGCAGCGTGTGGCCATCGCCCGTGCCCACATCAACCACCCGGACACCCTGCTGGCTGACGAGCCCACCGGCGCACTGGACAGCGAGACCTCGGAGCAGGTCATGGCGCTGCTCAAAGAGGTGGCCAAGGATCGGCTGGTCATCATGGTGACCCACAATCCCGAACTGGCGGAGGAATACTCCACCCGCATCATCACCCTGAAGGACGGCATGGTCACCGGCGACTCCAACCCCTACCACGCCGAGCAGGATACCCCCACCCTCACGGGAAAGCAGGCCAAGGCAGGCAAAAAAACCTCCATGTCCTTCCTCACCGCCCTGTCCCTGTCCCTCAATAACCTGATGACCAAGAAGGGACGCACCATCCTCACCAGCTTTGCCGGCTCCATCGGCATCATCGGAATCGCCCTCATCCTGTCCCTGTCCAACGGCATCAACAACTATATCAATCAGGTGCAGCAGGATACCCTGGCAGGCTACCCCATCGTCATCGAGGCGGAGAGCATGGATATGAGTGCCATGCTGGATGCCTTTATGGGGGCGCAGGAGGAAAAGGAGGAATCCCGAGAGGATGACCGCATCTATTCCTCCACAGTCATGTTCGACCTGATGAACGCCCTCACCAATGCCGAGGTGTCCACCAACAATCTGGAGGCCTTCAAGGTCTATCTGGACAACGGGGGCGGCGGCATTTCCGATCTTGCCACCATCCGTTACGGATATGACTTCCAGTTCGACGTCTACACCAAGGATGAGAACGGCAACATCATCAAGAGCGATGTGCTCACCCTCATGCAGGAGGCTATGAGCGCCATGTACGGCGGCGACTACTCCTCCTTTTTCAACTCCTCCATGGGCTCCATGTATCAGAGCATGGACGTGTGGGAGGAGCTGCTCCCCGGCGAGAACGGCGAGCCCGTGGGCCATCAGGTGCTGGATCAGTACGACCTGCTCTACGGAAGCTGGCCCCAGAACTATGACGAGGTCATCCTGTTCGTCAACGAGAACAACGAGCTGTCCGACCTGATGCTGTATGCCCTGGGCTACATCTCCACCGATGCCATGACGGACAGTCTGGACAAGATGATGAACGGTGAGGAGATCGACACCCAGCAATTGAGCTGGAGCTACGAGGAGCTGTGCCAGACCCAATTCAAGCTCATCCTCCCCGCCGAGTACTACCATCAGCCCGATGCCCTCCCCGACCGCTATGTGAATATGTCCGTCACCGACACGGGCATGGATTATCTGTTCAACAGCTCCGATGTGGGCATCCGGCTCAAAGTGGTGGGTATCGCCCGCCCCAATGAGGAAGCCACCTCCACCATGGTGTCCGGCGCCATCGGTTACACCGCCGCCCTCACCGACTACGCCATCGCCGCCACTCTGGATACGGACATCGTGGCCGAGCAGTTGAGCGACGTGACCGTGGATGTGTTCACCGGTCTGCCCTTCGCCACCGGCGACGAGGTGGAGCCCACCGATGAGGAAAAGCAGGCTGCCATCACCGAGTATATTTCCACCCTGTCCGGCAGCGAAAAAGCCGAGATCTATGTGGAGGTGATGAGCCAGGCCTCCAACGAGTATGTGGCCAGCGTGGTGGAGCAGCAGATGGCCGGTCTGGACCGGGCCGCCATCGAGGAAATGATCGTCCAGCGGTATTCCACCGAAATGGGCGTGGATGCCGCCACCATCACCGGCTATATCAGCGAGATGAGTGACAAGGAGCTGTTCGATCAGGTGGAGGACGCCATCGACCTTCAGGTGCGTCAGCAGTACGCCCGTGCGGTGGCCCAGCGGCTGGCCGCCATGAGCCAGGATGAGCTGGCCGCAGCGCTGGATCTCACCCTCGTGGGCAATGCCCAGTACGGCGTGTCCCCCTTTGAGGCGTGGCAGTACAACTTCCTGTACGACGCCTTTATGCCCCCCACCGTGTCCGACGCCACGCTGGAGGAAAATCTGGATAAGCTGGGCTATGTGGATCTGAACAGCCCTGCCACCGTCAGCCTCTACGCCTCCACCTTTGCCGACAAGGACAAGATCGCTGACCTGATCCAGGAGTACAACGCAGGCGTGGCAGAGGAAGATGCCATCACCTACACCGACCTCATGGCTCTGATGATGAGCTCCATCACCGACATTATCAGCGGCGTCAGCTACCTGCTCATCGCCTTCGTGTCCATCTCGCTGGTGGTGTCCTCCATCATGATCGGCATCATCACCTATATCTCCGTGCTGGAGCGCACCAAGGAGATCGGTATCCTCCGTGCTGTGGGTGCCTCCAAGCGGGATATTTCCCGTGTGTTCAACGCCGAGACCCTCATTGTGGGACTGGGGGCAGGCTTGATCGGTATCGTAGTCACACTATTGCTGACCATCCCCATCAATGCCATCCTGCTCCACTTCACCGGTCTCACCGGCCTGAAAGCCACCCTGCCCTGGCTGGCAGCCCTGATCCTGGTGGCCATCAGCGCCGTGCTGACCATCATCGCAGGTCTGATCCCGTCCAGAATGGCGGCAAGAAAGGATCCTGTGGAAGCCCTCCGCAGCGAATAACAGGCAAAAAAATGCCTGTTGTACAGCATTGTCTGTACAACAGGCGTTTTTACGCATATTTTACTGATTTTTCTGGGTTTTCCCCGTATCACGAACATATTCTTCCACGCAGCGCACCAGCGCCATAGCGCTGGGCTTGCACAGGTCGGAGGGATAGGCCAGAGCCAGATCGTTGCTGACAAACTCCTTAGGCACCGCAAAGCGCAGCATGGGGTCGTTCTTTTGCAGCACGTGCTTGTTGCACATCATCACGCCCTTCCCCTGCCGGGCCGCCAGCTCCACCGAGGCCACGTTGGGGAAATACAGCACCTTGTCAAACTCAAAGCCCATGTCCTGACAGGCATCCATTACCAGGTCGCCGCCCCGTCGGCTCTCGCTCCGGGAGATGAGCAGCAGGGTGTGGTAGCCCTCCGATTCCCTGTTCTCCATGGCTTCGGGCATACCCGCCAGATAGAGCTCTGCCCTGCGGATGGGCAGAATGCTGATGCCTGCCTCGTCCTCCTCAAAATCAAAGGAGTAGGCGTAGGCCACATCCAGATCACCGTTGAGCAGATGGAAGCGCAGCTCCTTGAAGTCGTAGGCCTCCAGCACCACGTCCACATCGGGATTCTGCGCCGCATAGCGGCGCTGGATCTCGCCCAGCACCTGCTCAAACCGCAGATGGGTGAGGATCCCCACCCGAAGGGCCCGCTTGCGCCCCTCCATCCGTTCCAGGGCCACCACGGAATCATCATACACCTTCAGCAGCCGCCGCCAGTAATCCAGCAGCGCCTCCCCTTCCACCGTCAGCTTCACCCTGCCGCCCTGACGGGTGAACAGGCGGCAGTTCATCTGCCGCTCCAGCTTGGCGATCCACTTGCTCACCGTGGGCTGGGTGATGTAGAGCTGCTGCGCCGCAGCGGAAAAGCTGCCCGACTGCGCCGCAAGAGCGAAAATGCGGAGCTGCTGAATGGTAATATCATCTCTTTGTGCATTCTCCATAATTTATCATTCCCTTTCGGAATATAGCTGTGCATTTTTAGGAATTGGACACTTACTTTTTTCTCACTTATAATATGAACAGATTGTAACATATCATGAACCGTCACACAAGAGGCGGTGGACATCTGCACCCTATTTGTCTAAGTTGTACATTTCTGCACTTCAATGGAACGAGGAGGCCGGCGAAGGGCAGTTTGTAAAAAATTTTATAAAGAGGAGAGTATTGTATGGAAACCATTGGTTTGATTGGCATCATTATCTCCCTCGTCCTGTTCATGGTCCTGGTCTATAAGGGATGGCATTCCTACTGGACCGCCATGATCTGTGCCGTTATCGTCGCTCTGACGAACGGCCTGTTCTGGGCTGAGGGCACCTCTTTCGGCGATGCCTTCCCCTTCGCGGGGATCTTCGCACAGGGTATGATCGACCTGTTTGCCACCATGTTCTGGGTGGTTATGCTGGGCGCTATCCTGGGCAAGCTGTATGAGGACTCCGGCATGGCCGCCTCCATCTTCCGCTTCATGAACCGCTTCATTGATAAGTCCGGCACCGGCAAGAAGGCCCTGCACGTGGCTTACCTGTGGCTGTTCATCATGGGCGGTCTGCTGTCCCTGGGCGGCATCGACCCCTATGTGCAGCTGTTCATCATGGTGCCTATCTGCGCCCTGATCTGCCAGAAGCTGGACATTCCCCGCCGGCTCATCCCCGGCATGACCTGCCTGTTCACCTGCTTCATCGTGTGCCCCGGCGCCCCCAACATCTATAACATCATGGGCGCTGCCGGCGTCAACTCCGTTGTTGGCCCCATGGGTCGCTTCGACCTGCTGGTCAACTCCACCTCCGGTCTGATCGCCGGTATCGTTGGCGTTCTGGTCATCGGCATCGCCGCCCACTTCTTCATGGTGCGCTTCACCCTGAAGGCCAAGGCCAACGGCGAGCACTTCGACTGGGGCACCATGCGCCCCGTGGAGATGGATAACCGCAAGTGCCCCAACATCATCTTCTCCCTCATCCCCCTGGTTGCCGTGTTCGTGCTGTATGCCATCCTGAAGCTGCATATCTCCATCGCTCTGGCCGCCGGTATCGTGCTGACCATCATCTTCGGTCTGCCCTACCTGCCCACCACCGATCGCTTCAACGTGAACATCAGCCTGTCCCGCGGTAAGGCTCTGCTGCAGTCCATGAACTCCGGCGCCGCTTCCGGCCCCAACGCTCTGCTGACTGTTATCGTGCCCGCCGCTCTGGCCGCTGTCATCACCGCCACTCCCGCTTTTGGCATGGTCGTTGGCAAGCTCGCCGGCCTGCACATCCCCGGCGTGATCCTGTGCGCTGTGGTCGTCATGATCCTGGTCGCCATCACCAGCTCTCCCCCGGCCGCTCTGATGATCGCCCTGCCCATGATCGTTGGCATCTCTGCCGGTCAGACTCAGGGCTCTTTCGCCGGTGTTAATGTCCATGCTCTGATGCGTATCGCCATTCTGGCTGCCGCTACCTTCGAGACCCTGCCCTTCAACGGCATGGTCATCCTCAACATGGACCTGGCTCACACCACCCACAAGGAAGGCTACAAGCCCGTCGGCATGATCTCCGTGGTCTTCACTCTGATCGCTGCCATCGTGGGTGTCGCCCTGTACATGATCGTTCCCACTCTGCCCTAATTTCTGAATCCTTCAGAAAATAACCTCCTCGTTCCACGGCGCAATCCCCTCCGGCCCGGTCGGAGGGGATTGCTTATTTCTATCCTTATGATATGTCAATTGACAAGGAGGTGCTGTGATGGACGCTCTCAAACCCGGCCGCTACCGCCACTTTAAGGGCAACGAATATGAGCTCATCGGCGTAGCCAAGCATTCAGAAACGCTGGAGCCCATGGTGGTGTACCGTGCGCTGTATGGCGAGGGCGGCCTGTGGGTACGCCCTGCCGCCATGTGGACGGAGCAGGTGGAGCGGGACGGCTATTCCGGCCCAAGGTTTACCTATATCGAGCCGTAGCGGAAGAACGACTTGGCCCCCTCGTCAGAGGGGCCTGTCGAGCGCCAGCGAGACTGGGGGAGAGAATTTCTCGTTCTTGTCTCTCCCTCCGGCTCCGCCATAGCGGAGCCACCTCCCTCATCAGAGGGAGGCTTTGGGGCTCTCTCACGCAAAATGCGCCTGTCACTCTCGTGACAGGCGCTTTTATAATTGATGGGTTTACTCCTCGTCCTCGGACTTTTCCTCGGTCTTGGCAGCTTCCTCTTCGTCGCAGCCGCACTCACAGCCGCAGCAGTCCTCGTCGCCGCAATCGCACTCGTCGAAGCTGATGGCGAACTTCTGGCCGCAGGCGGGGCAGTCCACAGAACCGGCCTCCAGCACAGCATCGTCGATGACCAGCTCGCCGCCGCAGTTGGGGCAGTCTACCTCGAAGAAGTCCTCTTCGTCTTCCTCGTCGTCATCGTCATCATCATCGTCGTCATCGTCGTCGTCCTCGAAGAGGGCTTCCTCCACATCGGACAGATCATCAGAGATGGCGTCGATCTCCTCGCCGTACTCATCCAGCGTGGCGTCGATGTCTTCCAGCTCGGAGCCGATCTCCTTCAGCAGATCCAGCATCTCGGCCAGAACCTTGGCCTCGCCGGACTCGGACTTGTCCAGACCCAGACCGTCATACAAGCCCTGGATATAGGCAACCTTCTCAGCAATCGTCATAGCTGTTCTCCTTTTCAGATGAAATACGGCTTTTCGCCGGGTACGACAGTAGTATGCTCCTGCTCGATCCCTGTCACGCTGCGGATTGGCCGCATACCCGGGTCGGCTTCGCTCCAACTCATTTCACAAACAGAATTGCTGTGCAATTCTTGGTTTGCAAAATTCGCTCCGCTCCAAGCTCCCCTATGCGGCTATCCTCCGCGCTTCTATCTGCTCACAACGGTTCAGCGCTTAGTCCTTGTCACGCTTCACCTGTTCGCAACGTGCGGCTTCCCTCCGACTCGGACTCAAAACAGCACCGCTCCTCGGTTCTTGGTTTCTCGTCCTCGCTGCGGTCCATCCGCACTGCTCACGACGGTTCAGCGCTTAGTCCTTGCTGCGCTCCAGATACTCGCCGGTGCGGGTGTCGATACGGATCTTGTCGCCCTCGTTGATGAACAGAGGCACCTTGATCTGGGCGCCGGTCTCCAGAGTAGCGGGCTTCTGCACGTTGGTGGCGGTGTCGCCCTTGAAGCCGGGCTCGGTCTCGGTGACCACCAGATCCACGAAGTTGGGGGGCTCGACGGCGAACACCTTCTCCTTGTAGGACTTGATGGTGCAGGTCATGTTCTCCTTGACGAACTTGAAGTTGTCGCCCAGCACATCGGTGCCGATGGGCACCATGTCGTAGGTCTCCATGTCCATGAAGTAGTACAGGTCGCCATCGGTGCAGCTGTACTCCATGTCCTTGCGCTCGACATAGGCTTCCTCGAACTTAGCGGTGGGGTTGAAAGAGGTCTCGGTCACAGCGCCGGTGATGACGTTCTTCATCTTGGTGCGGACGAAGGCTGCGCCCTTGCCGGGCTTCACGTGCTGGAACTCGACGACCTGCATGACCTTGCCTTCCATCTCGAAGGTCACGCCGTTGCGGAAATCGCCTGCGGTAATGGTTGCCATGGATAATTCCTCCAATATCAAAAGTTTGGGTGTACAAATTTAGTCAATGTATTATACCCCATAATTCTACTGATTGCAAGGGGTTTGGCCGAGAATCAGCGCCTTACAGGATAATCAGTTCCTTGGGGGAGGTGGTGATGTCGATGCAGCCGTCATCGGTGAGCATCACCACGTCCTCGATACGTACGCCAAACTTGCCGGGCAGGTAGATCCCCGGCTCCACCGACAGGAATGCGCCGGAGGGGATGGTCTTGTCCCAGAAGGGACTGAAGCGGGGATCCTCGTGGATCTCGATGCCCAGCGAGTGGCCCAGACCGTGGCCGAAATAGCCACCGTAACCGGCGTCTACGATGATCTTGTCAGCGATATTGTGGATGTCGCTCCCTTTTACGCCGCCACGGATGGCCCTGATGCTCTCCAACTGGGCCTTGAGCACCGTTTCGTACACGAAGCGCATCTCATCGTCCGGCTCGCCCACGGCGATGGTGCGGGTCATGTCGGAGCAGTAGCCCCCCACCACGCAGCCAAAGTCCATGGTGACGAACTGCCCCTGTTGGATTTCCGTCTTGCTGGGGATGGCGTGGGGCTTGGAGCCGTTGGCGCCGGCGGCCACGATGGGGTCGAAGGAGTTGCGCTCGGCACCCTTGCAGGCCATGATGTAGGTCAGCCGGGCGGCGATCTCGCACTCGGTGACGCCGGGCTTGATGTAGTTCAGGATCTCGGTAAAGGTTTCGTCGGTGACCCGCTGGGCCTCCCGCATGGCGGCCAGTTCGTCGGCATCCTTCACCATACGCAGGTCGGTGAGCATCCGGGAGGCGGGCACCAGCTCGGCAGAGAGGGCCTCACGCCACAGGTTGTACATGGCCACCGACATGGATTCGTCCTCAAAGCCCAGCTTTTTGATGGCGCAGCGCTCCACCACCTCCTGTACCAGCTTGCGGTAGGTGGTTCCGGCGGAGATCATGCCGATCTCGGCTCCGGCAATGGTCTGTCCGGCGGCCTCGATGTAGCGGGAGTCCGTCCAGTACCAGGTCTTGTCCAGGGTGATGAGGGCCACGCCCTCTCCGTGGAAACCGGCGGCGTAGAACTCGCCGGGCTCGGAGGTGACCAGCATGGCGTCCAGACCACGGGGCTTCAACTGCACCGCAATGGCAGAAAAGTGGTTCATGGTAAGCATCTCCTTTTCGGATCGTGATTTTTTGCTCCGCAGGCCTACTTTCGTACTCGGACGATGCTATGTATCGCCTGTTCGTGACATGCGGCTTGTATTTCGGTGCAAACGGTTCAACAGCACGCCTGACATGGCAGATGGCTTATATTTCTTGGTGTCCTATGGTGCGGGCGGGTCTGGGACCCGCCCCTACGAGCCAACCGAAAGATACGCCGTAGGGGCGCACCTATGTGTGCGCCCAAATGCGGGCGGGCCAGTGTCCCGCCCCTACAACGCACCATCGAACCGGGTGTAGGGGCCGCCCCAAAAATCTACAGATAGTTTTGATAGGTCAGCTTCATGGTCAGCGCGTCCTCCGCCTGGGTTCCGGCGGATTCACAGATGAAGGTGGGGCTCCAGCCACGGCGGGCCACCTCGGCGGCCAGCGGCTCCCAATCGGGGCCGAAGCCGTCATTGTCGGCAAAGGTGCGGTGGCACTTCTCGCCGCCGTTGGGGGTGAACTGGATTTTCGAGAAGTGACTGTGAAAGCGGCTGGCCCGCTCCTCCCCCAGCACCTCCGCCATACGGTCCAGCATACGGACACAGGTCTCTGCCCCGCTGTTCGCACCCAGAGAGCGGGCATACAGGTGCCCGAAATCCACGCACGGCACCACCCGCTCGTCAATCGTACACAGCTCCAGCACCTCGTCCAGATCGCCCAACTGGTTGATCTTGCCCATGGTCTCGGGGCACAGGGTCATGTGGGCAAAGCCTGCATCGTCACAGGCGGCCAGCACCGCTTTCAGCGACCGCAGGGCGATGTCCTGCGCTTCACGGCGGGTGCGCTTCATCAGTGCGCCGGAGTGGATGACCACCCGCCTGGCCCCCATGTAGTCCGCCGCCAGACAAGCGCTGGTGATATAGCCGATGGTCTTTTGCAGGCTTTCCGGATCGGGGTTGGCCAGATTGATGAAGTATGGTGCGTGGAGGGACAGGACGATGCCGTGCTCCTGCGCTGCAAGACCCACCTTGCGGGCGGTCTCCTCCCCCACGTTGACGCCCTTGCCGCACTGGTACTCGTAGCAGTCCAGCCCCAGCTCCCGCAGCCAGCGGGGGGCATCCACGGAAGACTTATAGGGAAAGCTCACCGAATTGCCCGCAGGCCCGAACAAAGCGCTCATAACCGTTCCCTCCCCTTGGACAGCAGGCGGAAGGGTAGCTCCGCCGCATAGCGCACATAGCGCCCCGGATTGCCCGCCAGCCGGATGGGCTTGACCAGAATGGTGGCGATCCCGGCCCGATTACCGCCCAGAATGTCGGTAAAGATCTGGTCGCCCACAATGGCGGTCTGCTCTTTTGTGACCCCTGTCTGCTCCATCGCCTTGACGAAGGAAGGGGTTTTCGGCTTTCCGGCATGACCGATGTAGGGCACGCCCAGCCCCTCGGAGAAGATGCGGGGGCGATCCTCATGGCGGTTGTTGGACAGGATGAACAGGGTCACGCCGTGGGCGGCCAGCTCGTCACGCCATGCCATCAGCCGCTCATCGGGTAGGGGCACGCCATAGGGCACCAGCGTATTGTCCAGATCGGCCAGCAGCAGCTTGATGCCACGTTTCGCCAGAGCTTCGCCGGAAATTTCATAGATGTTATCCGCTAAAAATGCGGCTCGGAACAGCGCCATGGGTTCACCTTCTATTTTGCCCGAAACGAGCATAGATTTTTAATATCATACCATATTTTCGATAAACTCACAAGAGGGGGTATCTCCATGATGGAATTGCTGCTGGCCCTGCCCGCAGGGGGAACGGGCCGCCGGAGCGGCTTTGGGCTGACACCTGCCCACATGGCCTATCGCATTGGTTCGGGGCCCAAGCTGCTGGGCATTCGGACGGCCACGCCGCTCCAGGGGGGGCTGATGATGCTGGACTGCGGTGAATTTGACGGCGGCGGCGATCCCACCATGTGCTGCCGTCAAATCTTAGGTGAGTGTCAGCGGCGGGGATTTCAGGGCATCGTGTGCGACTTTGAGGGCCCGCCACGGGGCTGCCTTGGGAAACTGGTGGAGACTCTTGCCCGCAACTGCGCCGCCCAGGGCTGGGCGCTCTATGTACCGGAGGCGTTTGCCTCCTTTTCCCTGTCCAGCCGCATCCTGATCCCCTCCGCCCTCACCGCCGGAACACTGGAGCGGCGGCTGCGGGTGGCCATGAGCCACTATGCCCCGGAGCGCATCACGTTGGCGGTGGAGTGGATGCGGGAGGATTTCCTGCTGCCCGCCGCCGGACGGGGCGAGCCGCTGTCCAAGACGGCGCTGGAGGAACAGATCAGGCGGCTGGAGCCGGCGGTGTTCTTCGACCGTGGGCTGTGCGCCCATTACTACACCTACATGGCACCCGGCGGGCAGGCCCATTTCGTCCTGTTCGACACACCACGCTCCATTCGGGAAAAGCTGTGTGTGGCCCGTCGGCTGGGGGTGACCGCAGCCCTGCTCCCCGGCCCGGAGGTGGAGGAGTGCCTGAATGAACTGCTCAGTACGGATAGCTGAACAGTCCCCTCATCTGTCATTTGCTGCGACCACTGACACCTCTCCGTCACCGCCTGCGGCGGTGCCACCTCCCCTCAAGGGGAGGCTTTTGGCACCCCAGAACATACAAAAAGTCCGCTGCTTTCCTGTGATGTTCTTAAGGGAGAAACAAGACAGTATATTGTAGGGCGGGGGCTTGCTCCCGCCACCATATGTAAAAGCAACCGCAGCACCCACGACGGATGCTGCGGTTAACTCATTCAACAAATTGGAATTGGCAGCGCCTATTTTTCACCATAATGCCAAGAGCATATGCTCCTACCCCAGCATAGACCACAAGCAATATCCATAAAGAGATTTGCGGATATGGTGGAATTGTAGAGTAGCAGAACGGCCATGCACAAAAATCAATAACAGTATGTAGAATAACAGGAACCCATAGATTTCCAGTTTTCTTATAAATTACACCCAAATACAAACCTAATGCAATCGTCCATACCACTTTGCAGATTATCGCCAAAATAGAACTGCCCAATGCACCGAATATATGCCCGACACCAAAAATTACTGATGAGAGGATAATTGCATAAAAAGAGGCATTTTTCTTCTTGTAAAACAGTTTTTCGATAATATTTTGAAGCAATCCTCGAATGTACAGTTCTTCTATGAATGCTACTCCAATATAGTACACAAAACCCTCAACCACAACTTTTGCAATAGTTGGTTGGTTATTAAACGGCATGAGACCAATTACAAAGGCAAGTGTGGAGAGAAGGAAAATAATTATTCCCGATACGGCATATTTCCTAATTCCTGATGCCAAACCCTTAGTACCTAAACCAAAGTTCCAATCGGGATAAAGTACTTTCCATGCGACAAAAAACACAATAGCGGTTAACACATAATTAACCATCAAAGAGAAATAAAATGGCTGAATATCCAGGATATTAACATTGATAAACAGGGTAGCTGGCAAGCCAGAGATATTCATAACTGTCATAATAACAGTTGTTATTGATGCGTAAATAATTTCATTCTTTTCTTTTTTACTCATTGATATCACCGTCAAATTCAAGTTGTAGAACTGATTGTATCACGGGTACAACCAATTATCAATATGCACAGTGCGTTGGCTCTCGGCGGGAGCAAGCCCCCGCCCTACGGTAAGCGTACATGGCAAGCAGAGCGTCCGTCTGTCCACCGGATGCAATTATCCGGGCAGTTGCCCGGACCCACGAGCATACGAAAACTGGCAGATCAAAATGACCTGCCAGTTGCTTTGTGCTATTTCTCCGCTAAGGATATCAAGCTTTCGCAGCGGACTTTTCTTGTTTCTTAGTAGAACTTCTTACGGTTCTTGCGGGCAGCCTCGCTCTTCTTGCGGCGCTTGACGCTGGGGCTATCGTAATACTCACGCTTACGAACCTCGGCCAGGACACCGGACTTGGCACAGCTGCGCTTGAAGCGCTTCAGGGCGTTCTCCAGAGACTCGCCGTCACGGACATGAACTTCGGACATTTATATTTCCCTCCCTCCGAGGTATCCGGCTATATCCAGGATACTTTAAGGGCCATTGCTATGGCTTTAACAGTAGTATTATATGAGAAATACACGCCGTTGTCAACCGAAATTTTTAGCGATTTGTAAAAATCACGGCTTCACGATGAGGTTTACCAGTCTGCCGGGCACCACGATGGACTTCACCAGATTCATGCCCTCGGTAAACTTCTGCACCTTGGCATCGGCCTGAGCGGCGGCAATGATGGCATCGTTGTCGGCATCGGCGGCCACCACGATGTTGGCGCGCACCTTGCCGTTGACCTGCACGGCCATGGTGATCTCGCTGGCCACGGTCTTGCTCTCGTCGTAGACGGGCCAGCTCTGCTGGCAGGCAAAGCCCTCGCCGGAGAAGCCCAGCATCTCCCACAGCTCCTCCGCCACGTGGGGAGCAAAGGGGGACAGCATCAGCAGCAGGGACTTCATATCGCCCTTGGAGCAGCCGTTCTTCTGGAAGTCGCTGGACAGGGTCATCATGGCGGCGATGGCGGTGTTGAACTTCATGCTCTCGATGTCGTCCGCCACCTTCTTGATGCACTTATGGATGCCCGCCTCGTTGGCCCTGGTGTAGTCCAGACTGTCGGTGCAGCTCTCGGCCAGGTTCCACACACGGTCGAGGAAGCGCTTACAGCCCTTCACGGCGTTGTCAGACCAGACGGCGGCCTGCTCAAAGTCACCGATGAACATGGTATACAGGCGCAGGGTGTCGGCGCCGTAGGCGGCCACGATGTCGTTGGGGTTGACCACGTTGCCGCGGGACTTGGACATCTTCTCGCCGCCCTCGCCCAGGATCATGCCGTGGCTGGTGCGCTTCTGATAGGGCTCCTTGGTGGGCACCACGCCCAGATCATACAGGAACTTGTGCCAGAAGCGGGAGTACAGCAGGTGGAGGGTGGTGTGCTCCATGCCGCCGTTGTACCAGTCCACGGGGGACCAGTAATCCAGCGCCTCCTTGGAGGCCAGAGCCTTGTCGTTGTGGGGATCCATATAGCGCAGGAAGTACCAGCTGGAACCGGCCCACTGGGGCATGGTATCGGTCTCACGCTTGGCAGCGCCACCGCAGCAGGGGCAGGTGGTGTTCACCCAGTCGGTGATCTTGGAGATGGGGGACTCGCCATCGTCGGTGGGCTCGTAGGACTCCACGTCGGGGAGCAGCAGGGGGAGCTGCTCCTCAGGCAGGGGCACCCAGCCGCACTTCTCGCACCACACCATGGGGATGGGCTCGCCCCAATAGCGCTGGCGGGAGAACACCCAGTCACGCAGCTTGTAGTTGACCTTGGCCTCGCCGATACCCTTCTCCTCCAGCCACTTGGTGATGGCGGGGATGGCATCCTTCACGGTGAGGCCGTTGAGGAAGTCGGAGTTGACCAGAATGCCGGTCTCGTCCTTGGCGGTGAAAGCGGCCTGCTGCACGTCCTCGCCACCGGAGACCACCTCGATGATCTCGCAGCCGAACTTCTTGGCGAACTCCCAGTCACGGTCATCGTGGGCGGGCACGGCCATGATGGCGCCGGTGCCGTAGGTGGACAGAACATAGTCGGAGATGAAGATGGGGATCTCACGGCCGGTGACGGGGTTGATGCCACGCACGCCGTCCAGCTTCACGCCGGTCTTTTCCTTGTTCAGCTCGGTGCGCTCCAGATCGGACTTGGAGGCGGCGACCTTCTGATATGCCTTGACCTCGTCGGCGTTGGCCAGCTTGCCGCTCTCCAGCCAGTTTTTCACCAGCTCGTGCTCGGGAGAGAGCACCATGTAGGTGGCGCCGAACAGGGTGTCGGGGCGGGTGGTGAACACCACGATCTCGTCCCCGGTGGTGGCCTTGAAGGTGACCTCAGCGCCGGTGGAACGGCCGATCCAGTTGCGCTGCTGGGTCTTGACCCGCTCGATGAAGTCCACCTCGTCCAGATCGTCGATGAGCCGCTGGGCGTACTCGGTGATCTTGAGCATCCACTGGCTCTTCTCCTTGCGGATGACGGGGGCGCCGCAGCGCTCGCACACGCCCTCCACCACTTCCTCGTTGGCCAGCACGCACTTGCAGGAGGTGCACCAGTTCACCGGCATGGTGGCCTTATAGGCCAGACCCTTCTTGTAGAGCTGGAGGAAGATCCACTGGGTCCACTTGTAGTAGCTGGGGTCGGTGGTGTCCACCACACGGTCCCAGTCGAAGCTGAAGCCCAGCATCTTGAGCTGTGCGGTGAAGTTGGCGATGTTGTCCCTGGTGACGGTGGCGGGATGGATGTGGTTCTTGATGGCGTAGTTCTCGGTGGGCAGGCCGAAAGCGTCAAAGCCCATGGGGAACAGCACGTTATAGCCGTCCATCCGCTTCTTGCGGCTGACGATGTCCATGGCGGTGTAGGGGCGGGGATGACCCACGTGGAGGCCCTGACCGGAGGGATAGGGGAACTCTACCAGACCATAGAACTTGGGCTTGTCGCTGTGGTCGGCTGCGGCGTACACCTTGGCCTCCTCCCAGCGCTTTTGCCACTTGGGTTCAATAGTGGGAAAATCATACTTCAATGCGAACACTTCCATTTCAGCGGAGCGGATACTCCGATTTATTGTCAATGTGTTATGTTACCACAACTTCTGCCGGTTTTCAAGCCCTATGCGGCAAAGAGCCGCCAATTGGCGGCTCTTCGGGCTTTACTTCTTCGCTTCGGTGATGGCGGCGGCGATGGTGCGCTCGCCGGCCTCTTTGACGTGCTTGGTCAGTTCAACTTTGTTCTTGGGGCTGCGGATAATGACCGCCGGTCCCTGCACGCAGCCGCCCTGACAGGCCATGCCCTCCATGAAGTTTTCGGGGATCAGTCGCTTGGACATCTTGAGCAGGGCGATCCTGCACTCCTCAATGCCGCTGCAGGCCATGCACCTGGCCTCCACCTCGCTGCCCCGCTCCTTCAAAGCCTGACCCACCGCCGCAGCCACGCCGCCACCGGCGGCAAAGCCACGGCCAAAGCCGCTGGCCTCGTCCAGCACAGTTTCTTCCAGCTCGGTCAGCTCGATGTCACGGGCGGCCATCATGGCATACAGCTCCTCGTAGGTAAGCACCAGGTCGATGGCGCCCTGGGTCTTGCCCAGCTGGAACTCATGCTTCTTGGCCACACAGGGGCCGATGAAGATCACCTTGGCACGGGGATCCTTCTCCTTCAGGTGCTGACCCAGCATCACCATGGGGGACGGGGTGTGGGACACCAGATGGGCCTGCTCCGGCATATGCTGCTCCACAAAGCGGACGAAAGCCGGACAGCAGGAGGTGGTGAGCATTCCCTTTTCCTCGAACTCCGCCGCCTCCTCCTGCGCCGTCATGTCGGCACCCAGCGCCACCTCGGCCACATCGTGGAAGCCCATCATTTTCAGCGCCGTGACCATCTGACCCACGGTGCCCTCAAACTGGCCCACGAAGGAGGGGGCAAGGGCGGCATACACATGGTAGCCCCACTTGTCTGCCCCCATGAGCATCTGGATGGCGTCGGTGATAAAGGACTTGTCCATGATGGCGCCGAAGGGGCACTGCACCACGCACTCGCCGCAGGAAATGCACTTCTCCGGGTCGATGCTGGCCTTGCGATCCTCCCCCATGGAGATGGCCTTCACGGGGCAGTTTTTCTCGCAGGGGCGCATATTCTTCACAATGGCACCGTAGGGGCAGGCAGCAATGCACTTGCCGCACAGAATACACTTGGAGTGGTCGATGACCGAGCGGTGATTCTGAATGGAAATGGCACCACGGGGGCAGGCCTGCACACAGCGGTGAGCAATACAGCCACGGCAGGAGGGGCCCACGCTGATCTCGGTGACGGGGCACTCGTCACAGGCGATGGGGAGCACCTCCACCACCGAGGGGTTGGCACGGTCGCCGCCCATGGCCATCTTCACACGGCTGCCCACAATGGCACGCTCTTTATAGATGCAGCAGCGCATTTGAGCCTCCGGGCCGGGAATGATCTGCTCCGGCACGTCCAGCACCTCCCGACCGCCCAGCCGGTCGTTCCAAGCCAGCCGAGCCACGGCGGTGAGCGCTTTGTCCTTCAGCTCCTGCACTGCGGTTTCGTAATGACGCATCGTTTTCTCCCTTTCCGGCGGCAAAATGTCCGCCGCTGATTTGTTAATTTTTTATCCATCTTACGACTTACCTATTATAGTGCCTTTACCCCCTGCCGTCAACCCCCAGAAAGGGACATTTCCTGCGTTTTCAGTCACCATTTAATAGGCGATGCATAGTCTGTACTGTAACTCAATTTAGAGGAGGCAGCCCTGATGTCGCAAGTGCAATATTTTCTGGGCGGCAACACGCCGTCCGGCTTTTATTCTCTTTACCACGAGCTATCCGACCCGGAACGGATGCAGGCATTGTACATATTGAAGGGGGGCGCAGGGTGCGGCAAGTCCTCTCTCATGCGGCGGGTGGCCCGCCATGCCGAGGTGGCCGGGCTGGACACGGTGCTCATCCCCTGCTCCGGCGACCCGGATTCGCTGGACGGCGTGATCCTGCCCCAGCTTGCCGCCGCCGTGGTGGACGGCACATCCCCCCACGTGGTGGAGCCCCGCTGCGCCGGAGTGGTGGAGCGGTATGTGGATCTCAGCCGCTTTTACCGTCGGGAGGAGCTCCAGCCCGTTAAACAGGAGATCATGGCGGCTACGGCGGAATATCAGGGGCATTACAAGCGGGTGTACCGCTGTTTGGGGGCTGCCGGAGAGCTGCTGCGGGATCGCAGCGAGCTGATGGCCACCGAAACGGTGCGTCTGCGGCTGGCAAAGCGGGCCAAGGGCATCATCGGTCGGGAGCTGAAGGGCTGCGGCAGCGGCGTGGGTCATGGGGCTCAGAGGTTCCTTTCCGCTGTCACCCATCGGGGCACGGTGGTGCTGTGGGACACGGTGACGGCGCAGGCGGAACGGGTTTACGAGCTGTCGGACAGCTACGGGCTGGCCCATCACCTGCTCTCCCCCATCCTGTCCGCTGCGCTGGCTGCCGGACAGGATGCCATCGCCTGTCCTGACCCCATGGCTCCCGACAGGCTGGCCCACCTCATCCTGCCCGGACTGTCGCTGGCCTTCGTCACCTCCCAGCCGGAACAGCCGTGGCCCCACCGCTCCTTCCGCCATCTGCGGCTGGATGCCATGGTGGACGGCGATCTGTATCGGGTGAGCCGTCCCCGTCTGCGCTTCTCCCGCAAGGTGGCCGCCGCACTGGTGGAGGAGGGTGTCGCCGGTCTGGCACAGGCCAAAGCCGCCCATGACAAGCTGGAGGAACTGTATAACCCCCACGTGGACTTCGATGGGGTGTACCGCACCGCCGACGAGCTGGCAGAGGAAATTCTCGCCCTATCTCACTAAAAGCAGAACACGGAACCGGGACACCTTCCCGATTCCGTGTTCTACTTACAGCCAATCGCTGATCACGTCCTTCAGCGTCAGCGGCGTGACCCCGTTGCGCAAAATCAGCTCGCTCAGCTCGTCGATGCGGGCAATGCTGCACGTCACATGGGGCGCTACCGCCGCCTGTCCCCCTCCCTGCTCTACGATCTTGATGCCGTAGCCTTCGCAGGCGTAGGGCCCCACATCCATCTCGTCGATGGTGATGTAGTAGTCGAAGCTGCGGAGCCTTCCTTGCTCATCCTCCAGCTCCAGACTTTGCAGAAACAATTCTCTCATATTTCTCTCACTTCTCCCTTCTATCCTGTGGCAGTATGCGCCCCTGTGCCGGCATTTTCAAGCCTTACTTTTTACATAATTCGACAGCGCTCGACACCGGCACAACATATGGTTTTTACACCTTTTTTTACCATACCATCAGTGGGAATCCCCTCTAAACTTGTCGATTGAAATACTTTTCCCGTTTTTCCCGCCAAAGCACAAAAAATCCGCCGTGGAACCTTCGGTTCCACGCCGGATTTATACTACTTTTTAGCCCTTGGAGGCCTTGTACTTGGCGATGGCTTCGGCCAGCATGGGGCCGACCTTGAACAGGTCACCGGTGATGCCGTAGGTGGCGGCATCAAAGATGGGGGCGGAGGCATTCTTGTTCACGGCGATGATGCACTCGGAGTCCTGCATACCGGCCAGATGCTGAATGGCGCCGGAAATGCCCAGAGCCACATAGATCTTAGGGTGAACGGTCTTGCCGGTCTGACCCACCTGATGATCCACGGTGATATAGCCGGCATCCACCACGGCACGGGAGGCGCCAACCACGCCGCCCAGCACGTTGGCCAGCTCCTCGGCGATCTCCAGACCACGCTTGGGATCGGCGCTGATGCCACGGCCCACGGCCACGACCACGTCGGCACCCACCAGATCCACCAGCTTCTTGGCGGACTTCTTGATCTCCAGCACGTTCACATGGATGTCAGCCTCGGTGAGCTGCACGTCCACCTTCTCCAGAACGGTCTTGGCGGCAGTTTCCTCGTTGTAGGGCTGGGTCTGCATCACGCCGGGGCGGACGGTGGACATCTGAGGACGATAGTCGGGGCACACGATGGTGGCCATCAGGTGGCCGCCAAAGGCGGGGCGGGTCATCTTCAGATTGGTGTTCTCCTCGAACTTGGTGTTGTCCACGTCGATGTTGGAAGTGGTCTTCAGGAATGCCTTGTACTTCTCCACATCCACGTCCAGATGGGTGCAGTCGGCGGTGAGGCCGGTCTTCAGACGGGCGGACACACGGGGGCCGAGGTCACGGCCAATGTTGGTGGCGCCGATGAGGAAGATCTCAGGCTTCTTGTCCTCCACCAGATCACAGATGACCTTGGTGTAGCCGTCGGTAGTGTAGTCCTTCAGCAGGGGGTGGTCGCAGACGTACACACGGTCAGCGCCGAAGCCGCCCAGAGCCTTGGCCTGAGTCTCGTTGATGCCGGAGCCCAGCAGCACGCCGCACAGCTCCACACCCAGATCGTCGGCCAGCTTGCGGCCCTCGCTCAGCAGCTGATAGCCGGTGCCCAGAATGACGCCGTCACGCTGCTCGCAAAATACCCACACGCCCTTGAAGGCGGCGGTGTCTTTACTATTAAAAGCCATAGTCCTGTTCTCCTTTCCCTCAGATAATGTGCTTCTCGCCCAGAATGGCGACCAGCTGCTCACAGGTGGCCTTGTCGGCGCCCTCCAGCATGGTGCCGGCGCCCTTCACCGGGGGAGAGAAGGACTTGTAGACCTGAGTGGGAGAGCCCTTCAGACCCATGGTCTCCAGAGTGACGGTGGGATCATCGGACAGAGAATTGAAGTCCAGCACGGAGTAGGGCTTGGAGTAGCACTCCATGATGCCGCCCACGCTCATGTAACGGGGCTGGTTCAGCTCCTTGATGCAGGTGAGCAGGCAGGGGGTCTGGACGGCGATGGTCATGTAGCCATCCTCCAGCTCACGGCGCACCTTCAGGCCGTCGGCAGAGTAGTCGATGGCGGTGACATAGGTGACCTGGGGGATGTTCAGCTTCTCGGCGATCTGGGGGCCAACCTGAGCAGTGTCGCCGTCAATGGCCTGACGGCCGCAGAGGATGACGTCACCCTCCTCCACGCCGATCTTGCGGATGGCGGCGGTGAGGGCCTCGGACGTGGCGTAGGTATCGGCACCACCGAACTCACGGCCGCTGAGCAGCACGGCCTCGTCAGCGCCCATAGCCAGGCACTCACGGAGCATAGACTCGGCGGGAGGGGGACCCATGGACAGCACGACCACCTTCACGCCCTCGTTGGCGTCCTTGATCTGGAGGGCGGCCTCCAGAGCGTTCATATCGTCGGGGTTGGAAATGGTGGCCATGGCGGCACGATCCATGGTGCCGTCCTCTTTGACTGCCACCTTGCCGGAGGTGTCGGGCACCTGCTTGACACAGACAATGATCTTCATATGCTTTCTACCTCCTTTGATTACTTTACGCCCATAGCGCCTGCAATCACCATGCGCTGGACTTCGGATGTACCCTCGTAGATCTCGGTGATTTTGGCGTCACGCATCATGCGCTCCACAGGGTAGTCACGGGTGTAGCCGTAGCCGCCGAAGAGCTGCACGCAGCGGCGGGTCACATCGCTGGCGGCCTCGGAGGCGAACAGCTTGGCCATGGCGGCATCGGCGGAGTAGGGCTCGCCATTCTGCTTCTTCATGGCGGCGGCATAGACCAGATACTGGGCGGCCTGCATCTTGGTGTGCATATCGGCCAGCTGGAACTGGGTGTTCTGCTGCTGGCTGATGCGGCGGCCAAACTGGACACGCTCCTGGGTGTAGGCCACGGTCTCGTCGATGGCGCCCTCGCCAATGCCCAGAGCCTGAGCAGCGATGCCGATACGGCCGCCGTCCAGCGTCTTCATGGCGATGGCGAAGCCCTTGCCCTGCTTGCCCAGCAGACGATCCTTGGGAATCACGCAATCCTCCATGATAAGCTCGCAGGTGGAGGAGCCACGGATACCCATCTTCTTCTCGTGCTTGCCCACGGAGAAACCGGCATTGGTGCGCTCCACGATGAAGGCGGAGATCTCCTTGCTCTTGCGGCCACGCTTATCCACCTTCTCGCCGGTGATGGCGAAGATGATGAACACATTGGCATAGCCGGCGTTGGTGATAAAGATCTTGGAGCCGTTGAGCACCCAGTTCTCGCCGGACTCGTCCAGCACGGCGGTGGTCTGCTGACCCTGAGCGTCGGTACCGGCACCGGGCTCGGTGAGGCCGAAGGCGCCCAGCCACTCGCCGGAGCACAGCTTGGGCAGGTACTTGGCCTTCTGCTCAGGAGTACCGTTCTCGTAGATGGGGGCGCAGCACAGGCTGGTGTGGGCGGAGACAATAACGCCGGTGGTGCCGCACACCTTGGACAGCTCCTCCACGGCCATGACATAGCTCAGCACGTCAGCGCCCGCGCCGCCGTACTCCTTGGGGAAGTAGATGCCCAGCATACCCAGCTCGGCCATCTTCTTCACGGTGTTTTCGGGGAACATCTCCTCCTCGTCCACCATGGCGGCGATGGGCTTAACTTCATTCTCGGCAAACTCACGGAAGAGCTTGCGGAGCATTTCCTGTTCCTTGGACAGTTTGAAATCCATACAACTGTTTCCTCCTATCGAAATATAAAGAACTCACGCTTCGCCTGTTCGCAACGGCTCAGACGCTTAAGTGCTATCACGCTTCGCCTGTTCGCAACGGCTCAGACGCTTAATACTTGTAGAAGCCTTCACCGGTCTTGCGGCCCAGCTTGCCGGCACGCACCATCTTGCGCAGCAGCAGGGAGGCACGGTACTTGGGGTCGTGAGTCTCGCTGAACAGGGTGTCCATAATGGCAAGGCACACGTCCAGACCCACCAGATCGCCCAGAGCCAGGGGGCCCATGGGGTGGTTGGCGCCCAGCTTCATGGCGGTGTCGATGCCCTCCACGGAGGCAACGCCGGTGTACACCAGGTCGATGGCCTCATTGATCATGGGGATGAGGATCTTGTTGACCACGAAGCCGGGAGCCTCGTTGACCTCAACAGGCACCTTGCCAATGGTCACGGACAGGTCGTACACTGCCTTGAAGGTCTCGTCAGAGGTGTGCTCGCCACGGATGACCTCCACCAGCTTCATGACGGTGGCGGGGTTGAAGAAGTGCATACCGATGAACTTATCGGGGCGCTTGGTGGCGGCAGCGATGGCGGTGATGGAGATGGAAGAGGTGTTGGAGGCCAGAATGGTCTCAGGCTTGCACAGAGCGTCCAGCTCGGCGAAGACGGACTTCTTGATCTCCAGATTCTCAATGGCAGCCTCCACCACCAGATCGGCGTCGGCAGCGGCGGCCAGATCCACGGTAAAGGTGATCTTATCGGTGATGGCCTTCTTGCCGGCCTCGTCCAGCTTGCCCTTGGCCACCAGCTTATCCAGACCCTTGTTCAGGCGGGCCTCGGAAGCCTTGATGATCTCGTCCTTGATGTCACGCACCACAACGTCAAAGCCGCTTCTGGCAAACACCTGAGCGATGTCCAGACCCATGGTGCCGCCGCCGATGACTACGATTTTCTTCATAATGGATTCCTCCTGATATTTTAGTAGGCTTCTCCCTAGGGGAAAGGCTTATCATTATTTGTTCTGGAAGTTCTTCTCGGCTCTCTTTTCAAGGAAGGCGCCCATGCCCTCGTTCTTGTCCTGCGTGCCGCAGGTGACGCCGAAGGCCTCGGCCTCAAAGGCGGAGCCAGTGGCGATGTCGGTCTGCATACCCATGCGGATGCAGCGCTTGGACTCGGACACGGCGATGGGGGCATTGGCACAGATGGCGCTGGCCAGCTTCATGGCCTCGCCCATCAGCTCCTCAGGGGGATAGACGGCGGAGACCAGGCCGATCTCCTTGGCCTCAGCAGCGCCGATGGTCTTGCCGGTGAGGATGAGCTCCATGGCCTTGGACACGCCCACGATGCGGGGCAGCCGCTGAGTACCGCCGAAGCCGGGAGTGATGCCCAGTCCCACCTCAGGCTGACCAAACTTGGCCTTCTCAGAGGCGATGCGGATGTCGCAGGACATGGCCAGCTCGCAGCCGCCGCCCAGAGCGAAGCCGTTGATGGCGGCGATGACGGGCTTGGACAGATTCTCCAGCCGCAGGAAGATGGAGCCGCCGTGGACACCGAACTTCTTGCCGTCATGAGCGGAGAAGTTTACCATCTCGCCGATGTCAGCGCCCGCCACGAAGGAACGGCCTGCGCCGGTGAGGACGACGGCAAACACATCGTCCGCCTGCTCCACCTTGGTGATGGCCTCGTCCAGATCGCACAGCACCTGAGAATTCAGAGCGTTGAGGGCTTCGGGACGGTCGATGGTGAGGATGGCGACGGGACCCTGCTGTTCATACTTGACAAATGACATGGAATTGCCTCCTTTTGATGGCGCCACAAGGTGTTGTGATGCTTCCCGAACCGCTTTTCCATGGCAATTCGGCGTTTGTGGCGTCGTTATTTTTTTAACAATCCAGCAGTAAAAAAACCAGAACCTCTGATTTCGGTTCGTTTAGTAGAGTATACCGCCGTTCTTCCCCTTTTGCAAGGGCATCTTTGACGATTTTTTGACGTTTTATTGGAAGGACACCTCCTGTTTTTTGTCTGTTTTAACAATTTAGCAGCCTGAAGTAAGAATTTACCTCAGGCTGCCCCAAAATATGTATCAAATTCAGCATCAAAACAGCTTCCCCACGAAGCTCCCGCTTCGTGGGGACCCCATTATCTTTTTATGCTCGGCGGAAGTGAATTCCGCCTTGCGCCAAGGTTTGCTGCGCAAACGCTTGTACGGCGCAAGCGCCGTCCCACCTGTCGGTGGGTCCCAAAGTCGGCAATCTGCTTACAGCAGATTCCCGAACACTTCGCTCAACCAGTTGGCCAGCGGTATGTACCCAATCGGCAAGAATATGGCGGGAAGCATATTGCCGACTTTGATTTTGGTTTTGGCCAGTCCCATCATATTGATGGCGATGGCCACGATGAGAGTACCGCCCACGGCGCTCATCTCGGCAATGACCGCTGCGGGCAGATAGGGCCCCACCCACCCTGCCAGCAGGGTGATGGCACCCTGATAGACCAGCAGCGGGATGCAGGAGAACGCCACACCGATGCCCATGGTGGCGGCAAAGGAGATGGAGGTCACGCCGTCGATGACGCCCTTGGACACGATGATCTCGTAGTTGTGGTTGAGACCGGCCTCGATGGAGCCGGTGATGGCCATGGCTCCCACGCAGAACAGCAGGGATGCGGTGACAAAGCCCTCGGTGAAGCGGCTGCTGCTGTCCCCTTTGATGAGCTTGCGGCGCAGCAGATCGCCCGCTCCCTCCAGGCGGCGCTCGATATCGATGAGGTCGCCCAGCACAGTGCCCACCACCATGCACACGATGACGCACAGCATATCCTGCGTGCCGATCATGCTGCTGATGCCGATGCCCAGCACACACAGGGCGAGGGCATGGGTGAGGATGGACATGAGCCGCTCGCTGATGAGGTTTTTGAAGATGAGGCCGATGGCGCTGCCGATGAGCACCAGCGCCACATTGATGATGGTTGCCAGCATGGAGGCTCCTCCTCAGGTTCGGAAATAGGCACGGGTCTGGTCGGCATTGCGGAGGATCTCGGCCTTCAGCTCGTCCAGCGAGCCGAACTTCCGCTCTCCACGCAGCCGATGGTGGAACTCCACCCGAATGGTCTGGTCGTACAGGTCGCCGGCGTAGTCCAGAATCCACGGCTCCACCGTGACGCTGCCCCCGTCGTCCACCGTGGGGCGCACCCCCACATTGGTGACCGCCGGATAGATGCCGTTCTCCATGCACACACGGGTGGCGTACACGCCGAAGGCGGGCACCAGCACCCCTTCCGGCATGATGAGGTTGGAGGTGGGGATGCCGATGGTGCGCCCAAGCTGCTTGCCGTGCACCACCGTGCCGGACAGGATGTGGGGATGACCCAAAAAGCGGTTGGCCTGCTCCATATCGCCCCCTTCGATGAGGGTACGGATATGGGTGGAGGACACGGTGATGCCGTCCAGCTCCACCCGGCCCATAATGTCGCAGCCCAGCCCCAGCTCGGCGCACAGGGCGGTCAGCTTGTCCGGGTCACCCTCGCCACGGTAGCCGAAGCGGTAGTCATGCCCCGCCACCACGTGGACGGCGTGGAAACGCTCCACCAGTACCTCGGTGACGAACCGCTCCCATGGCAGCTCCATCATGGTGCGGTCGAAGGGCAGGACGATAAGCTCCTCAATGCCGTACTGCTCCCGCATCAGCCACGCCCGATCCTCCGCAGTATTGAGCAGGGGGATGGGACTGCCCACGATAAGGTCACGGGGGTGGTGGTCGAAAGTGAGGGCGGCGGGCACTGCGCCCAGCTTGGCCGCCACCTCACTCACCCGCCGCAGCAGCGTGCCGTGACCGATATGCACGCCGTCGAAGAATCCGAGGGCGATCACTCTGTTTCTCTCTTGCATGAATGTTCTACTCCAGTTCACACCTCAAAAAAGCTCTTGATGGTGGTCAGTTTGCCGTTTTCTCCCCGACAGATAGCTAAAAACTCCCCGTGAGGGCTGTATACACGCCATTCACCGCTTGGGTCAAAGGTGAATGCCATGCCGTTGCGCACGCACTTGGTCTGCGCCGCCGTGAGGGTCAGGGCGGGCAGATGGGCAAAGCAGCCATCCACCGCCGTGAGCAGCGCCGTGGGGTCGGCGGCCTGCTGCACCTGCTCCAGCGTGACGGCATCGTTTTCTCCAAAACCCGCCGCCATGGTGCGGCGCAGGCTGCTCATGCAGCCGCCGCAGCCCAGCGCCTGACCGATGTCGTGGCACAGGGTGCGGATGTACGTCCCCTTGGAGCAGCGCACCCGCAGCACGAAGTCGGCCGCTCCCTCCTGCCCCTCCACCGTCAGGCTGTGGATGGTGACGGGGCGGGGCTTGCGCTCCACTTCCCTGCCCTTACGGGCCAGCTCATACAGCTTTTTGCCGTTCACCTTGATGGCAGAGTACATAGGGGGGATCTGCTCAATGTGGCCACGGAATTGGGGCAAAATCGCCTCCAGTTGCTCCAGCGTGACGGACACGGGCCGCTCCTCCAGCACCTCGCCGGTGGTGTCCTGAGTGTTGGTGACTACGCCCAGGCGCAGACCGGCCACATACTCCTTCTCCCCCTCGGCGGCGAACTCCACCGCACGGGTGGCCCGCCCCACGAACACCGGCAGCACGCCGGTGGCCATGGGGTCAAGGGTACCGGCGTGCCCCACCCGCTTTTCGTGAAAGATGCCCCGCAGCTTGGCGCACACATCCATGCTCGTCCACCCTTGGGGCTTGTCGATGATGATGATCCCGTTAGCCATGGGCTTCCTCCGCCAGTTGGGCGTTGATGGCCCCCATGATGGCCTGCTCCGCCTCCTCCACGGTGCCAAAGACCGTGCAGCCGGAGGCCGCCTTGTGGCCGCCGCCGCCCAGACGGGCGCAGGTGGCGGTGGCGTTGAGCAGGTCGGAATTGGTGCGCAGGGAGATCTTGCACTCGCCGGGCTTCAGCTCCCGAATGGTGGCCGAGTGGCATACCCCCTCGATCTGACCTAAAAAGGCGGCAATGTCCTCTGCGTCGTCGTTGGTGGCGCCTGCCCGCTCCATCATGTCCAGGGAAATAGGAGCCACCGCCACGCTGCCGCCATGGTACAGGTGCATCTCCTGCAAGATCAGGCTTTCCAGCTTCATGCGGCGTATGGACTTGGTGCGGAAATGCTTCTTATTCAGCCGCTGGTAGGGTGCGCCCGCCTCCATCAGCGCCGCCGCCACCCGATGGGTGTGGGGGGTAGTGTTGGCGTACACAAAGCAGCCGGTGTCGGTGGATACCGCCACATAGAGGGCGGCGGCCATGGTCTCGTTCATCACACCCAGATGGTCGCAGATCTTCCAGATGATCTCGCCGCAGGCAGCCTTGTCCGCTTCCAGGCAGGTCTCCTTGGCGAAGAACTCGTTGGATGGATGGTGGTCGATGGCCAAGTCGATGCGCTCACGCCACGGCTGGGCATTGGAGGGCAGCAAACCCAGGCTGGCCACGTCCACGCTCACTACCGTGTCGGGCACGAAATCCGCCGGAGCGGTGTGCCCCGCCAGGTATTCGGTGAACAGTTCGGTGGCGTCCAGGCTCTCCAGCAGCCATGCGGTCTTGCCCAGTGCCCACAGCAGCTCACACAAACCTACGGCGCAGCCGATGGTGTCACCGTCGGGGCGCTTGTGGGTCAGAATGAGGTAATTGTCATGGGTCTTGAGGAATTCCGCCGCTTCCAGATAGGTCATGGTCAGTCCTCCTCGTCCAGCACGATGTGGGCGTTGGCGGGATTGGCGGGCTTGACCACCTCGGGGTTGCGCAGCAGCTCCAGAATGTGGGCGCCCTTGTCAATGGAATGATCCTCGGTGAACACCAGCTCGGGGGTGTAGCGCAGGTTCAGGCTGCGGCCCAGCCCACGGCGCAGGTAGCCGGAGGCGGATTTGAGCCCCTTGACCACCTCTGCCGCCGAGGACTTGTCCAGCATGGACACATACACCTTGGCGTAGCGCAGGTCGGGAGTGGTCTCCACCGCCGTGACGGAGATGAGACCGCTCACTCTGGGGTCTTTCACATTGGGGATGAGGGAGGCCAGCTCACGCTGGATCTCCTCATTGATGCGCCCGATTCGATTGCTTGCCATAATATTCTTCCTCCTTGAGAGGTGATTTTCGTTGTTAGTATGTCCGATTATATGTCGTTTGCCTCCGGCGGCCTACTTTCGTTGTCGGACGAAAGTAGGCAAAGGCCGACTCAGGGGATGAAATTGGTTCGCCTTGTCACAAAGAGCGTGACATCGGCTCTCAAAATTTCACCCCTAAGAACCCCGTTTTTACGAAGGGCGTGGAATTGGTGCAGCGGCCTATCCTCGGCGTGGGGTAATGCGAATCGTCTCTGCGCTTTAGCCGCTCAGCCGCTTCGTTCCTACTGTGTTAGGGTGCCCAGCCTTTTAACAACACGCCTGACATGGCAGATAGCTTGTTACCTTTGTATTCTACCATACGGGCGGCTCTGGGAGCCGCCCCTACGGCATAACCTGCGAGATGTACTGTAGGGGCGCACCTATGTGTGCGCCCGAATACAGGCACCCGACCATGGCGGCAAGGGCAGAGCCCTTGCCCTATGGGTCACGGCGAAAAACAGTCCTCATCTTACAACACGAACAAACAGGGGCAGGCGAATCACCGCCCGCCCCTGCTAAGGTCTGCTTATTACACCTGAATTTGCTCCATCACAAAGGCCTCAATAATATCGCCTTCCTTGATGTCGCTGTACTTCTCGATGCCGATACCGCACTCGTAGCCACGGGCCACTTCCTTCACGCTGTCCTTAAAGCGCTGGAGGGAGTTCATCACGCCCTCGTGGATGACGATGCCGTCACGCACCAGACGGATCTGGGCATTGCGGGCCACCTTGCCGTCGGTGACGTAGCAGCCGGCGACCACGCCCACGTTACTGATCTTATAGACCTGGCGCACCTCGGCCTCGCCCAGGGACACTTCCTTGAACTTGGGCGCCAGCATACCCTTCATGGCGGCCTCGATCTCGTTGATGGCATCGTAGATCACACGGTACATCCGCATATCCACCTTGTTGCGGGCGGCGGACTCGGCGGCGTTCTTGTCGGGGCGGACGTTGAAGCCCACGATGATGGCATTGGAGGTGGCAGCCAGCATGACGTCGGACTCGTTGATGGCACCCACGGCGCAGTGGATGACACGGACACGCACTTCCTCGTTGGAGATCTTCTCCAGACTGGCACGCACCGCCTCGGCAGAGCCCTGCACGTCGGCCTTGACGATGATGTTCAGATCCTTCATCTCGCCGGCCTGGACCTGGCTGAACAGCTCCTCCAGAGAGACCTTCTGCTTGGCGGCGCCGGTGGATGCGTTCTTCTGCTCGGCCTTGCGCTGCTCCACCAGCTCACGGGCCATGCGCTCGTCAGCCACGGCGTGGAAGTCGTCACCGGCACCGGGCACATCGCCCATACCCATGATCTCCACGGGCACGGAGGGGCCGGCCTCGGTGACCTTGCGTCCCTTGTAGTCGGTCATGGCACGGACACGGCCCACGGCAGTGCCGGCGATGATGACATCGCCCTGCTTCAGAGTGCCGTTCTGCACCAGCAGAGTGGCCACGGGGCCACGGTTCTTGTCCAGACGGGCCTCGATGACGGCACCGTGGGCGGTACGGTTGGGGTTGGCCTTCAGTTCACGCATCTCGGCGGTGAGGGTGACCATTTCCAGCAGGGTGTCGATGCCCATGCCGGTCTTGGCGGAGATGGGGCAGATGATGGTTTCGCCGCCCCACTCCTCGGGGATCAGCTCATACTCGGTGAGCTGCTGCTTGATGCGGTCGGGGTTGGCCTCAGGCTTATCCATCTTGTTGATGGCAACGATAATGGGGATCTCGGCGGCCTTGGCGTGGTTGATGGACTCCACGGTCTGGGGCATGATGCCGTCGTCGGCAGCCACCACCAGAATGGCCACGTCGGTGATCATGGCACCACGGGCACGCATGGCGGTGAATGCCTCGTGGCCGGGGGTATCCAGGAAGGTGATGGGCTTGCCGCCCACTTCCACCTGATAGGCACCGATGTGCTGGGTGATGCCGCCGGCCTCGCCGGACACCACATTGGCATGGCGGATATAGTCCAGCAGAGAGGTCTTGCCATGGTCAACGTGACCCATGACCACCACCACGGGGGCACGGGGCTCCAGATCCTCTTCCCTGTCCTCGGCGGTGTCGATGAGGCGCTCCTCGATGGTGACCACAACTTCCTTCTCCACCTTGCAGCCCAGCTCCATGGCGATGAGGGCAGCGGTGTCGTAGTCGATGATGTCGGACAGGGAGGCCATGATGCCGTTCTTGATGAGGCACTTGACCACCTCGGCGCCGGTCTTCTTCATGCGGGAGGCCAGCTCGCCCACGCCGATCTCGTCGGGGATCTTGACGGTGAGGGGGGTCTTCTTGGCGATCTCAAGCTGGAGGCGGCGCATCTTTTCGGCCTCCTCCTGCTTGCGCTTGTTGCCGAAGTTCTGCTTGCCCTTGTTGTTGCGGTTCTGGAACTTCTGCTTGCCGGTCTGCATACGGTCAGCCTTTTCGGGGGCCAGATCCTCCAGACGCTGGTCGTACTTCTCCAGATTCACGCCGCCGCCCTTGCGGGTGTCCACCACCTTCTTCTCAGGGGTGCGGTTGACGGGAGCGGCGGGCTTGGCAGTCTCCTTCCTGGGCTGGGCAGCGGGTTGAGCCGCCTTCTCCTGGGCGGGAGCGGCCTTCTTCTCCGCTTTGGGGGCGGGAGCGGCAGTCTCCTTCTTGGGCTCGTGGTAGACATCAGCATAGATGGACTCGATGGACTCCACCTGGTTGTGCTGGGTGAGATGCTCGAAAATGATGATCAGCTCCCGGTCGGTCAGCACCTTGGTGGGAGAAACAGTCTCCTTGGTGTGCTCGGCCAGAATGCCGGTGATAACTTTGGCTTGCATACCAAAGTCCTTTGCCACGTCACGGGCGTTGTATTTCGCAAGGCTCAAACAGGCCACCTCCTATGGTTCGTTCAACGGTCGGCGGACGGATCCGCCGTCCGGGAAGATTTCGCTTGATGCTTCCGGCGCTCACTTCGAGCGGCCAGCTTTTCGGCAAGGGGTTGAAACTGTGGGTCACGCAGGGCCAGCTTCTGAAGTACCGCCGCAGCCAGACCACGGTCTGTCACCGCCAGCAGCGCACAGCTTGCACGCCCCATCTGGTCCCCCAGCTCCTCCTTGGTGTAGGGCAGAGTCACCGCAGGCACTCCGGCACTCTCTGCCATGCGTGCTCCCCGGCGGGCGCTGGTGTCGCCGGTGTCGGCCGCCACAAAGACCATCACGGCCTTTTTCAAGCGGCAGGCTTCGGAGACCGGCTCCTCCCCCAGGGCGATGTTGCCGCCCCGGCGGGCCAAGCCCAGCAGGTTCAGCACAGGGTCGTTCACGTGCCGTCACCCGCTTCCATCTGCGCCTCCAGCGCCGCATAGACCTGCGGGTCTACCTGCGTGGAAAAGGCACGCTCGATGGCACGGCTCTTTTTGGCACGGGCCAGACAGTTGGGATCGGGGCACAGGTATGCCCCCCGCCCCGGCTTCTTGCCACGGAAGTCCAGAGAGATGTCACCCTCCGGCGAGCGCACCACCCGGATCAGTTCCCCCTTGGGCTTCATCTCACGGCAGCCCAGGCATTGGCGCATGGGTATTTTCTTGGGCATGGTACGCATCTCCTTTCCACGGCTTGCATTCCCTTTGCATAGGGTCGTCGGGGACGCCGACCCCTACATGGATCAGGCTTACTCCTCGTCCTGCACTTCCTCTTCCTCAGGCTCAGGAGCGCTCTCAGGTCGGATGTCGATCTTGTAGCCGGTCAGGCGAGCGGCCAGACGAGCGTTTTGGCCCCGCCCCACAAAACATTTGTTTTGCGGGGACCCCTTTATTTTCACTCAAATCGCCGGAAATGAATTCCGTCGATTTCAAGGTTTTGCTGGCGCAAAACGCTTGTACGCCGCACCTGCGGCGATGTCGGGCCAAAACACCTTATTCGGCCTCGACCACTTCCTCTTCTTCAGGTTCAGGAGCGCTCTCAGGTCGGATGTCGATCTTGTAGCCGGTCAGGCGAGCGGCCAGACGGGCGTTTTGGCCCTCCTTGCCGATGGCCAGGGAGAGCTGATCGTCGGGCACTACCACACGGCAGCTCTTGCCCTCCTCCAGCTCGGTGACGCTGATGACATCGGCGGGAGCCAGAGCGGCGGCCACATACTCGGCGGGATCCTCGGACCACTTGATGATGTCCACCTTCTCGCCACGCAGCTCCTCCACCACGGCGTTGACACGCTGACCACGGGGGCCCACGCAGGCGCCGATGGGATCCACGTTCTCGTCCTCGCTCCACACGGCCAGCTTGGTGCGGCTGCCGGCCTCACGGGCGATGGACATGACCTCCACGGTGCCGTCATAGATCTCAGGCACTTCCAGCTCGAACAGGCGCTTGACCAGACCGGGATGGGTGCGGGAGATGAGCACCTGCGGGCCACGGGTGGAACGGCGAACCTCTACCACATAGACACGGATGCGGTCGCCCTCACGGATGACCTCGCCCTTCACCTGCTCACCGGCAGACAGATAGGCGTCGGTGAACTCGGAGCCGGAGGTCAGGCGGATGGACACGGAGCCGGTACGCTCGTCCACACGGGTGACGGTGCCGGTGAGGATCTCGTGCTCCTTGGCGGAGAACTCGTCAAAGATCATGCCCCGCTCGGCCTCACGCATACCCTGAATGATGACCTGACGGGCGGTCTGGGCGGCGATACGGCCAAAGTTCTTGGGCTTGATCTCGATGCGCAGCACATCGCCAAGCTGGACACGAGGGAGGGCACGCTGGGCGTCCTCAAGGCTCATCTCGGTGTGGGGGTTATCCACCACCTCCACCACATCCTTCTTGACGAACATACGCACTTCGCCCTTTTCCTCGTTGGCGTCCACCACCACGTTGTCGGTGATGCCCTCGTGGTCACGCTTGTAGGCGGCCACCAGCGCCTGGGTGATCTTCTCGATCATGTAGCTCTTGGGGATACCCTTTTCCTTCTCAATGTCGGAGATGGCGGCAAAGAATTCCTTGGCATCCAGCTCCATGCTCTTAGCGGCAGTCTTTTTCTTGGCCATGATCAACTACTCCTTCAAAATGTGACGTGCAGGCGCACCTGCGCCACGTCTTTTTTATCGAAAGTCCTGTCGTCCACGGTGACGTTGCCGTCCACGCAGCCGTTCAGAACGCCGGTATACTCCTTGCGTCCGTCCACAGGGCGGTAGAAGCGGACATCCACCTGCTGCCCCCTGCACTGCTCAAAGTGCTCCGGCTTGCGCAGGATACGATCCAGTCCGGCGGAGGACACCTCAAAGGTGTAGCCGCCCTGAATGGGGTCGGCCTCGTCCAGCAGGTCGGACACAGGGCGGGACACGGCCTCGCAGTCCTCGATGGACACGCCGCCCTCCTTGTCGATATACAGCCGGAGGAACCATTCCCCCGCTTCCTTGACGTATTCCACGTCCCACAGGGTGCAGCCCGCCTGCTCCACCGCAGGTGCGGCCAGCTGGGCCACCACATCAGTTACCTTTGCCACGCCAAACCTCCTTTGTCCGAAAAGAAAGAGTGAGGCGGGCGCCTCACTCTTACTTACACTTCTTACCTTACATATGGGATTGTAGCACAGTCCCGCCGGAATTGCAAGGGCTTTTTCCTGCAAAATGCAAGTAAAGCTGCACAAAAAGCGTCGGTTTTCGCTCATTCTGCATTCTGCATTCTCAATTCTGCATTACATCTTGGCGGGAGCGTTCACACCCAGCAGGCCCAGACCGTTGGCCAGCACCAGACGGACGGTATCGGCCAGCTTCAGGCGGGCGGACTGCACCGCAGGCTCCTCACCCTTGATGCGGCAGGCGTTGTAGAAGCGGTGGAAGTCACCGGCCAGAGCGGTGAGGTAGCGGTTGATACGGCTGGGGTCGTAGTCACGGGCGGCCAGCTTGATCTCCTCAGGGTACTGGGCCAGCATCTTCACCAGATCCCGCTCCTCCTCGGCGGTCAGCACAGCGGCATCCACCTGAGCGGCAGGCAGCACCGCAGCGCCGTCCTCCGCCAGATTGGCCAGCAGGGAGCAGATGCGGGCGTGGGCGTACTGCACATAGTACACCGGGTTGTCGGAATCCTGCCGCACAGCCAGACCCAGATCGAAGTCCAGAGGGCTGGTGGAGGCACGGTTATTGAAGTAGTAGCGGGCAGCATCCACGCTGATCTCATCCAGCAGGTCGTGGAGGGCGATGGCCTTGCCGGTGCGCTTGGACATACGGACAGGCTTGCCGTCCTGCAGCAGGTTGACCAGCTGCATCAGCACGATGACCAGACGGTTGGAGCCGTCCAGATCCAGGCCATCCAGCGCAGCCTGCAGGCGGGCCACATGACCGTGATGGTCAGCGCCCCACACGTTGATGACCTTGTCAAAGCCACGCTTTTCAAACTTGTTGCGGTGGTAGGCGATGTCGGCTGCGAAGTAGGTGTAGAGGCCGTTGGCACGGCGCAGCACATCGTCCTTCAGATCCAGCTTGTCCACCTGCTCCTGGCTCTTGCCCTCCCGGAGGTACTTGGCCTTGAGCAGGCCGGTGGTGTCCAGCCAGAGGGCGCCGTCCTTCTCGTAAGTCCAGCCCTTCTCGGTGAGCAGCGCCACCGTCTCGGCCACATAGCCGGAGTTGTGCAGCTCGGACTCAAAGAACCACTGGTCGTACTCGATACCGTACTTGAGCAGGTCGGCCTTCATCTTGGGAATGTTGCGCTCCAGACCGAAGGCGCTCATGGCAGCCTCCCAGCTCTCCTCGTCGGCGTCCTTGTAGGCATCGCCGTGGATGTCATAGAAAGCACGGGCCAGTTCCTTGATGTCCTCGCCGTGGTAGCCCTCTTCGGGGAACTCGTAGCCGTCCTCACCCAGAATGAGCTGCATATAGCGGGCATGGATGGACACAGCGAACTTATGGATCTGGTTGCCGGCGTCGTTGACGTAGAACTCCTTCCACGTGTCGCAGCCCACACGGGCCAACACGTTGGCCAGAGTATCGCCCAGCACGCCGCCACGGGCGTTGCCCATGTGCATGGGGCCGGTGGGGTTGGCGGAGACGAACTCCACCATCACCTTTTCGCCCTTGCCTGCATCGCTGCTGCCGTAGCTCTCCGGCTGGCTCTCCACAGCGGCC
>JAZNQA010000079.1:0-4234 GCA_045589915.1 Candidatus Enterenecus sp. | reverse complement strand
CTACCCCCACGCCGGAGCCCACCCCCGAACCCACGCCGGAGCCCACGCCGCTCTACGCTCCCTACACCTTCGGCACCCCGCTGGAGGAGTGCCAGCCCGTGGCGGATGACAGCTTTTTTGACAACGCCGTATTTCTGGGCGATTCCCGCACCGAAGGGCTGGAGCTGTTCGGCGGTCTGTACCACGGCGACTTCTATTGGGCACGGGGCATGAACGTCTTCCGTGCGGGGGACCCCAACTACCGCCTGTTCGAGGTGAACGGACGGCAGTACACCATGCTGGAAGCGCTGGCCCTGCGCAAATACAGCGCCGTGTACATCATGATCGGCATCAACGAGCTGGGCTATGAGGTGTCCCAGTACGACCAGGGGATGCGTGAGCTGGTAGCTGATATACAGGCCATCCAGCCCGATGCGGTGATCTATCTCCAGACACTCCCCCCCATCAATGATGCCGATGCCCGTGCGAACGGGCTGGCCTACTACATCAACAACGATCAGGTGAACCGCTTCAACGAGGTGCTGGTGCGCATTGCCGCAGATGCTCAGGTGGTGCTGCTGAACACCGCAGAAGCCTATCGGGACGAGAATGGACAGCTTCGGGCCGATGTGTCGGCAGACGGCGCCCACTTCGTCCTTGACGGCTATACCCTCTGGGCGGACTATCTCCGCTGCCATGTGATGGAGGCCGACCGCTACCACTATCACCGACAGGAGGTCACACAACCGTGATGAAACGAGTGATTGCCGCCGCCTTTGCCCTTGTGCTGCTGTGCGGCTGCTCCGCCAGGAAGGAGGAGCCCTACTCTCTTTCCCTTGCCGACGATCTGCTGGCCACCGCCGCCTTTGAGGGCAGCGAGATGGCCCCCCTTGACACCGCCATCGTCACCCGCCTGTACGGCATCGACGAGACCACCGTCACCGACTGCGTCAGCTACATGGCCACCAACACCTCCGTGAGCGCCGACGAGCTGACCATCCTCATCCTCACCGATGAGAAGGCCGCCATCGCTGCGGAGGAGGCCTGCCGTGCCCGTCTGGACAGTCAGATCGCCGTGTGTCGGGATTACGCTCCCGCCGCCGTGCCCAGACTGGAGGGCGCCGTTGTGAGCCGCCGGGGCAACACCGTACTGCTGGCGGCAGGTGACCCCGCCATCCTCTCCACCACAGAAGGGATCGGATGACCCATGAATAAAAAAGAACTGCTTCGCACCCTGAAATTTTTGCTGTTTTCCATCTCCGCAGGCATCATCCAGATGGGCGGCTTCGCCTGCTTCCATGAGCTGCTCCACCTGCCCGAATGGTTGTCCTATCTGCTGGCGCTCGTCCTCTCGGTGCTGTGGAACTTCACTCTGAACCGCCGCTACACCTTCCAGTCCACCGAGAACCTGCCCCGTGCCATGACGCTGGTGTTCCTCTACTACTGCGTGTTCACCCCTGTGTCCACCCTGCTGGAATACCTGCTCACCGATCTGTGCGGCTGGAACGCCTATCTGGTCACCGCCATCAACATGGTGCTCAATTTCTCCACCGAATTTCTGTTCCAGCGTTTCGTGGTGTACCGCAAGTCCATGGACACCAACGCCATCGCCCAAAGGCGATCCGAGTAAACAAAAAAATCCTTCCGAACCGTGGTTCGGAAGGATTTTTCTTTTATTCAGGCTGTTCCCCGTCTTTGGATTCTTCCGCAGGTGGTTCCTCCGCAGAGGAAGGCATGGGGATGGGCTCGCTCACCATGCGGATGCTGCGGGCGGGGGGCTCGATGTCGCTGCCCAGGGTGACGTCGGCCAAAGCCGGATCACGCCCCTGAATGATGGCCAGCATCTCAGCGCCGGTGATGGTCTCTTTCTCCAGCAGGTAGGCGGCGATCTTGTCCAGCATCTCCCGGTTCTCCTCCAGGATGCGGACGGCGTCGGCATGGCAGCGGTCGATGATGGCACGCACCTCGCCGTCCACACCGGCGGCGGTGTCCTGAGCGCAGGTGAGGCCGTAGCCGCCGTCCAGATACTGGTTCTGCACGGTGGCAAGCCCCATCATGCCGTACTTTTCGCTCATACCGAACATGGTGACCATCTTGCGGGCGATCTCGGTGGCCCGCTCGATGTCGTTGGCAGCGCCGGAGGACTTGGAGGAGAACACCACTTCCTCAGCGGAGCGGCCGGCCAGCAGGGTGCGGATCTCAGCCAGCAGCGCCTCCTCAGTCATGAGGAACTTCTCCTCCTCAGGCAGGTGGAGGGTATAGCCCAGCGCACCCTGCGTGTGGGGGACGATGGTGATCTTGGACACGGGCATGGCATTGTCCTTCTGGTGGTGCGCCACCAGAGCGTGACCCACCTCGTGATAGGCGATCATGCGCTTCTCCTGCTCGGTGAGGACGGTGCCCTTCTTCTCGCTGCCCGCAATGACGAACTCAAAGGACACCAGCAGGTCGTTCTGATTCACCGCCTTGCGGCCCTGACGCACGGCACGCAGAGCGGCCTCGTTCACCAGATTGGCAAGGTCGGCTCCCACGCAGCCTGCGGTGGCCTGAGCGATCTTCTTCAGGTTCACATCCTCGGCCAGACGGATCTTGCGGGTGTGCACCTGCAGCGTGGCCAGACGGCCCGCCAGATTGGGCCGGTCGATGGTGATGCGCCGGTCAAAGCGGCCGGGACGCAGCAGCGCCTTGTCCAGCACTTCGGGGCGGTTAGTGGCGCCCAGCACGATAACGCCCTTGGACGGATCGAAGCCGTCCAGCTCGGCCAGCAATTGGTTCAGGGTCTGCTCCCGCTCGTCGTTGCCGCCCATGCGGTTGTCACGGGATTTGCCGATGGTGTCGATCTCGTCGATAAAGATGATACAGGGGGCCATCTTGGCGGCCTCCTTGAACAGGTCACGGACACGGGATGCGCCCACACCCACGAACATCTCCACGAAGTCGGAGCCGGAGATGGAGAAGAAGGGGACGTTGGCTTCACCGGCCACCGCCTTGGCCAGCAGGGTCTTGCCGGTACCCGGCGGGCCCACCAGCAGGGCGCCCTTGGGCAGCTTGGCGCCGATCTCGGTATACTTCTGGGGGTTATGGAGGAAGTCGATGATCTCCTCCAGGCTCTCCTTGGCCTCGTCCTGACCGGCCACGTCCTTAAAGGTCACGCCGGTGGACTTCTCCACGTAGACCTTGGCGTTGGACTTGCCCACGCCGCCAAGACCGCCAAACCCGCCGCTGCCCATTTTCTTGAACATATAGCGGTAGAGGATGATCATGCCCACCACCAGAATGAGGACGGGGAACACATAGCTGATGACAGCGGACATCATTCTCTGCTGCTCGGTGACCAGTTGGGTCTTGTAGGTGACCTCCATCTCGTCCATGAGGGGGACGAGGGTCTCATCCCCCAGCGGAGCGGTGACAAACTTCACATCATGGAGCTCTGCGGCATCGCCGCCGCCCATCACCAGATCAATGACGTTGAAGTTCTGGTTGTTCAGGGCCTTGTTCAGCTCGTCCTTATACTCCTCCAGCGGAGGGGTGTCGGGCTTGACGGTGAAGTAGTAGGCGCTCGCCCCCAGCTCCACTTCGTCCACATAGCCCTTCATCACCCATTGCTTGAACTGGGAGTACTCGACCTCCGGCGTTCCGGCAGAGCGCATGGCCGTGGCACAGGTGTTGAGCAGCAGCACCAGCACCACCGCCCAGATGACGATGCTCAGGAAACTGAGCCCCGGCTTTTTCTTGTTGTTGTTTTGGTCATTTCTATTGCTGGGTTTGTTGGGCCCGGCCATAGGCGTACCCTCCTTGTGAAATGAGGAAAGATTCCCCAGTGATACATAGTTTTTTGCAGTATACCACACTCGCCGCCCAAAAACAAGAAATGTTCGTGGACAGGGTGTGAACTTTCTATGACAGGGTGCGACGAATTGTGCGTTTCACGGCTGCGGGCTGCGCTGTTGGTCTGCTCCCGGCTTCTCCGCACTTCTTTGTTGTCATGCTGCGAAGCCTCCGCAACGACCAACTGCTTATCCCTCCGCGAAAATGCCGCTCCGGCGTACGCCGTCGCCTGTTTTTCGTCTGCGGGATGCGCTGTTGGCCTGCTCCGCACGCCTGCGCACTTCTTTTGCTATTTTGCTCTTTTGTTCTGTAAAAAAACATGGTATGATGTAGATTGATATGATATGACCATAGCCTTTGCAAAAGGAGAAACCGATATGAAAGAACGGACAAACGACCGCCGCCCCCGCAGCGCCGAAGCCGACGG
>JAZNQA010000078.1:0-4013 GCA_045589915.1 Candidatus Enterenecus sp. | reverse complement strand
GTTCTCCCCTTAAGTGCGTTTTTGGTTCCTTTTGCCGCAACTGCAAAAGGAACCCGCCGAAGGCACATTCACCTCTCCGCCCCTTCGGGGCACCTCCCCTCAAGGGGAGGCTTTTGCGGGCGCACACACAGGTGCGCCCCTACGGGTAACCCGCAAACACCACGGCAAGGGCAGAGCCCTTGCCCTACTGCAAAAGTAACGCGCCGGAGGCACATTCACCTCTCCGCCCCTTCGGGGCACCTCCCCTCAAGGGGAGGCTTTTGCGGGCGCACACACAGGTGCGCCCCTACAATGCATCACCAAACACCGCCGTAGGGGCGGCTCCCAGAGCCGCCCGAACAGACCGCCGAGGGCGGCGGGCCCCACATGGTTGCCGCAGGCCTTCTTGCCCGGCAAGGGCAGAACCTTTGCCCTACGGATTTATCGTAGGGCGCAGCATCCTTGATGCGCCTTTTCGGGCGCACACACAGGTGCGCCCCTACATCGTCGGCACAAGCTCCGTATCACTCGTTTCCGCCTATGGCGAAAACTCGTTCACTTTGCTGCGCCTCCTCTCCCCACCGAACCCGCTGCGCTGGGCTTCGGCGGGGGCCCCATTTTGCAAAGTTGCATAGGCCGCCGAGGGCGGCGGGCCCCACACATTCATTGCAGGCTTGCTGCGGGTCGGACAAAGGGACAAAAAACCATGAAAAATTATGGAATTTCCGAACTCTTTTTCCTAAATCCTCTTTACGTCAAGAAAATAATGTGATATGATATTAAAAACGAGATTCACGGGAGGTGCGTCTGCATGGAAGAATTGCAGGAACTGAAGCGCCGTCTGCTGGAGGAGCGGCCTGACGCATGGGAGGATCTGCCCGACATCCCCCTGTACATGGATCAGGTGGTGGGCTATCTGGCCCGTCAGCTCATCTCCTTCGACGGCGGCGACAACCTGACCTCCGCCATGATCAACAACTACATCAAGGACGGTCTGCTGGCCCGTGCCAACGGGAAAAAATATGAGGAGGAGCATCTGGCCTACCTCGTATGCATCAGCGCTCTGAAGCGGGTGCTCTCCGTGCGGGAAATGCAGGTGCTCACCGACATCGGTCGGGAGCGGCGTGACTCCCAGCGGCAGTACGACTACTTCTGCAAGTATCTGGACGAGGCGCTCAACGCCGTGGCCCAGCGGGTGGACGAGAACACCAGCGAGCATGACCTGCCCAAGCTGGTGCTGGATCTGGCCCTGCGCAGCTATGCGGAGGGTCTGGCCTGCCGCCGGGCGCTGGCCATCATGGCGGAAAAAGAGGGGCTCACCGACCTGCTCAACGGCGTGAAAAAGAAGCCCAATCCCAACAAACCCACACAAGTGAATGGATAGATGGAGGTAGTACCATGAGCAATTACGTAATTATGACCGATTCCGCAGGCGATCTGCCCGCCGGTCTGGCAGAGGAGCTGGGCGTCCACGTGGTCCCCCTGCAATTCACCATGGGCGAGCACACGTACAGCGACTACCCCGACCACCGTGAGATGTCTCTGGAGGAGTTTTACGGCCGTATGGCGGCGGGCGAGACCGCCGTCACCAGCGCCATCAACATCGGGCAGGCCACCGAAGCCATCGAGCCCATCCTGCAGGAGGGCAAGGACGTGCTGGTGCTGGCCTTCTCCTCCGGCCTGTCCACCACCTATCAGTCCTTCTGTCTGGCGGCAGAGGATCTGAACCAGAAGTACCCGGAGCGTCGGGTGGCCGTGGTGGACACCCTGTGCGCCTCTCTGGGTCAGGCCATGCTGGTGGATCGGGCCGCCCGGATGCAGAAGGAGGGCAAGAGCCTGGAGGAGGTTCGGGCTTGGGCGGAGGATTACCGCCACCGCCAGGCCCACTGGTTCACCGTCAACGACCTGTTCCACCTGAAGCGTGGCGGCCGTGTGTCCGCCACCACCGCCGTGCTGGGCACCATGCTGAAGATCAAGCCCGTCCTCCACGTGGACGAGGTGGGTCATCTGGTGTCGGTGAGCAAGGCCCGTGGCCGCAAGGCGGCGCTGAACGCTCTGGTGGACAAGATCGAGGAGCTGGGCATCGACCCCGCCGGCCAGCGGATGTTCCTCTGCCACGGTTACTGCGAGGAGGAGGCCAATCAGGTGGCCGACCAGATCAAGCACCGCTACGGCGTGCAGGACATCGTGGTGGGCTGCATCGGCCCCGTCATCGGTGCCCACTCCGGTCCGGGCACCATCGCCGTGTTCTTCGATAGCCGTCAGCGCTGAACAAAACACAGGAAAGGAGCTTCCGCCGCATCTGCGGCAGAAGCTCCTTTTTGTTGTGGTGGGTCGATCAGCCTTTTAGGGCTTCATTTATTTTTTATTGAATGCCGCCGTCCTCTGGACAAAAGATGGCACCAAGCTCATCCCGCAGATTCTCCGCATCGAGGATCTGATACCGTTGTCCCGAAAGGGAATAGCAGAACGGTGCATCATTTACCACGATGTGTATGGGCTTTCCGCCCTGATTCAAATTAATCTCCCAGGTGTTGGAGACGGTGTAGCGCTCCGCACCGGCCTTGGGCTTACAGCGATACCCGCTCAGCAGATCAAGAAGCTCCCGAAGCGCTGTTTCATCATCATTTGGAACACTTGTGATCTCATTTCCATCAAAGTAAACGGAAACGACACACACATCAGAATCGGATCCGATCTGGTCAGACAGGGTATACGGTGTGGAGAGGATGGGGCGTGGTCTGTAATGATGGATGCCCACCACCACAAGGGCGGCCAGCACAACTGCGCACACCACGATGATGATCCATTTTTTCTTTGACTGTTTCATAACTGGTCTCCTTTGCTCTTATGGCCGCACAGCACGTCTCTCCGCCTAATCCTCAGTCAGAGACTTGACTGCGTTCTTGATCCTCCTCATCCCTGACGGATGCGCCCAGAGAATCAGTAAAACAAATCCCAATAGAGCAATGAGGGAGAACACGACCAGCGGAGAGACTAAGCCGCTGTACTTCAGGCGCATTGCCACCTGCCCCACATCCAGGCTGCCATTGACAATGACACCGTGCAGGATCGTCAATGCACCGGCTGCCCCGATCAGCAGCAGCGAAAGGGAAATGGCCAAGCGATAAACAAAACTCTTCATTTTCATGCCTCCTTCCTGTTGCGTTTCGCTCCCCAATGTTTTGTGCATCCGAACAGGCGCCGGTGGGATCATCCGCTTTTTCCTGTCGTTCCCCTTCCTGCGGCGCCTTTTACTAATTTAGACAACGAAAGGGGGCGAAATGGAACGCTTAGTTGGAAAAATTTTTATATTTGGAAGCTCTTCCAAAAATAGGCTCTCCGCTATGTGCAATATACCATCATGGGGAAGGTTTTCGGGCGGGCCGGTGTCCCGCCCCTACGGAGCACTTCGCAAATTCACCGTAGGGGCGCACCTGCGTGTGCGCCCGCAAAAGCCTCCCCTTGAGGGGAGGTGCCCCTGAAAGGGGCGGAGAGGTGAATGTGCCTTCGGCGGGTTCCTTTTGCAGTTGCGGCAAAAGGAACCAAAAACGCACTTAAGGGGAGAAAATCCGGTTCATCTTCGGATGCAAAGGACGCATCCTCGGTTCACAGGCTTTTCTCCCCTTAAGAATCCCCAATTTTACGGGAGAGAGGAATTGGTGCAGCGAAAGGGGACCCCGCAAAAACCCAACGAAGTGGTTTTTTGTGGGGAGAGGAGGAGCAAGGAAGCGAGCGGAGTTTTCGCAAAAAGCGGAAACGGAGCATAGCGGACTTTGCGACGACGATGGCGTGAGGTAATACGGATCGTCTTTGCATTTTAGCCGCTCATCCGCTTCGTGTCTGCTGTGTTTCGGTGCAAGCGGTTCCATCAAGCGCCTGACATGGCAGATGGCTTGCATTCTTGGTTTTCCTATCGGGCGGGCGGGTTTAGAACCCGCCCCTACGGCGTACCCGATGGTTTTCCTGTAGGGGCGCACCTGTGTGTGCGCCCGAACACACCTCTCCGTCACCGCCTATGGCGGTGCCACCTC
>JAZNQA010000077.1:0-3837 GCA_045589915.1 Candidatus Enterenecus sp. | reverse complement strand
AAGCTGCCCGTCAGCGGCACGTCATTCTCATAGACGCTCTTAGCGATGTGGGCTTCCCGCTTGACATTGTGGTAGCAGTACACTGCTGTCAGTTGTCTGCCGGTGGGATCGTACACCCTCGCCGCATTTGCCAGCGAGGTTGTACCGCTGAGAGGATATTGGATCTCCTGATCGGCACCCAGCATGCTGAAGGTGTCCTTGGCGGTGGCGAAGACGGTAAACTCCCGCATCTCACCACCGATCAGGGTAAAGATTTCATCCGTGTCATTCAGCGCCCAGGTACAAATGTACTGGGCCGACTGCGTCATGCCGAAGCCCGCTGCCTGCAGGGCTTGTGCAACGGTGGCGGCGGGATAGACCGTGTTCCCGTGTACCACCTCAAAGCCGGTCTTGCTCTCGTTCCAGCGGACGATGAGGGTCTGGCCGCAGGTACTTACTACCTGACTGAGACTGCCGCTCCCACCGGCTATAACGAGCTGGGCGAGGCTGTCACCGTCGTCATCAACGCCACCACCGATGATACCACTCAGACCATGACCGCTGTCATTAATCCCGATGCGGAGACCGGCGTGGGCGTGGAGACCGTGGAGGTTCTGAACCAGTCCGGTACCCGTCTGCCTTCCACCGGCGGCATTGGTACCACCATCTTCTACGTAGTGGGCGGCGTGCTGGTTCTGGGCGCTGTGATCCTGCTCATCACCAAGAAGCGCATGGGCGCTGACAACTGATTCAAACCGAACAACGAGATGACATAACAAGTTCTGCCGAACCGGCCGGTGGGGAGGGGTGACTCTCCCCACCGCCCGGTTTTTCCCGGTTGATCCGATGTGGAACGCAAAGTGGGGGATCCCAGGATGAAGCATCTGGACAGGCTGGCAGGTTTTCTGTTGGCGCTCGCCGGGAAACGGATGCAGACCGATACCTGCGACTGAAAATCCGCCTTTGAATGCCGGAGCGGTTCATGGCGGCAAGGAGACCCTGCATGAAGAAAAGCAAAACAACCACCATCATCTTAATACTGGTTCTGATTGCCGGACTGGGTCTGCTGCTCTATCCCTCCGTCAGCGATTACTGGAATTCCTTTCATCAGTCCAGAGCCATCGCCAACTACACCGAGGTGGTGGCCAATCTGGACGAGGATCAGTATGCCGAGCTGTGGCAGGCGGCCGAGGAATACAACCGTTCCCTGCTGAGGCGGCCTAACCAATACCTGCTCAACGAGGCGCAGGCTGCGGAGTATCACTCCCTGCTCAACCTGTCCGGCACCGGGATCATGGGCTATATCGAGATACCTGCCCTCAAATCCACCCTGCCAATCTACCACGGCACATCAGAAGCGGTGCTGCAGGTGGCGGTGGGCCATCTGGACTGGACCAGCCTGCCTGCGGGCGGCGAAAGCACCCATTGCGTCCTCTCTGGCCACCGTGGCCTGCCCAGCGCCAAGCTGTTTACCGATCTGGACAGGATGATGGAAGGCGACCTGTTTGTGCTGCGTATTCTGAACGAGGCCCTGACCTACGAGGTGGATCAGATCCTCATTGTGGAGCCCCAGGAAACGGCGGCACTGCACATCGTAGAGGGCGGGGACTACTGCACGCTGGTCACCTGCACCCCCTATGGCATCAATTCCCACCGCCTGCTGGTGCGGGGGCACAGGGTGGAGAATGGGGTTGCGGCGTCCACCGTCCGTGTGACCGCAGATGCCATGCAGATCGAGCCGCTCATCGTGGCGCCGATTGTGGCCATTCCGCTGCTGCTGCTCGTGCTGGTGGTGATGCTTGTTCCCGGTAACAAGAAGAACAAAAAATCTGGAGGTGACACAAATGCTGACCACTTCTAAACGCATGGGAACGCTGCTGGTCTGTCTGTTGGCAGTCCTGCTTTGGCTGCCTGCTCCCGCCATGGCGGCGGAGACCATCGACGTGGACAGGAATGTGTCTCTGACTATTGCGTATCAAGGTAACGGGGAGACGATCTCCGGCGGGGTGTTTGACCTCTATTATGTGGCTGCTGTCTCCCCGCAAGGTGAATTTACCCTTGCCGGTGACTTTGCCGCCTATCCTGTGCGGGTGAACGAACTGGATGCCGCCGGTCTGCGTGAACTGGCTGCCACCCTGTCCGGCTATGTTCAGCGGGATGATATTACCCCGCTGGACAGCGGCAGCACCGATGCCGGCGGCTGGCTCACCTTTCCCTGTAAGCAGACAGGGCTGGCGCCCGGCCTTTATCTGGTGATGGGACATCCCTGTTCTCAGAACGGCTATGACTATTGGCCTGAGCCCTTTGTGGTCTGTCTGCCCGGTCAGGACGGCGAGACCGGCGCCTTGAATTACGATCTGGCAGTGGTGCCCAAGCACGATGTCCCGCCCGAAGGGGAGACGGTCACGCACAAAGTGTTGAAAGTGTGGGACGACGACGGTGGGGAGGATGAGCGCCCGGCCGAGGTGACCGTCCAGCTTCTGCAGGACGGAGATGTGTATGACACGGTCGCCCTCACTGCGGAGAACAACTGGCGCTATACGTGGGACGGGTTGGATGCGTCCTGCGTTTGGAACGTGGTGGAGACTGTGCCAGAGGGTTACACGGTGACGGTGGTGCAGGAAGGGCTGACCTTTGTGATCACCAACAGTATGGATGTCACCACGCCTGTGTATCCCCCTGATGATGACCCTGACCTGCCCCAAACGGGGCAGCTCTGGTGGCCGGTGCCTGTGCTGGTGGCAGCAGGGCTGTTTTTGATCCTGCTGGGACAGGTCAGACGCCGAGGTGACAACCGTGAAGCATAGGCCAACGAAACGAAAAGGTTCTGTTCTGACGGCTGGCGGGCTGTTGCTGCTTGCGGCAGCCCTTGCCCTTATCATCTACAATGTGTGGGATGAATCCCGTGCGGCACGGTCGGTAAACGCTACGCTGGAGCAGATTCAGGTCGGGCTCTCTGGAGAAGTGCGTCCGTCCGATGATCCGGCCGTGATCCCCGACTACATCCTGAACCCCAACATGGATATGCCGGTACAGACCATTGGCGGTGTCGACTATATCGGTACGCTGGAGATTCCTGCGATAGAGCTGGTGCTGCCCATCGCCAGCCAGTGGAGTTACCCTGCGTTGAAGAAGGCTCCCTGCCGCTATGCCGGCTCGGCCTATCTGGATGACATGGTCATTGCGGGGCACAATTATCGATCTCATTTCGCCGGTTTGCGCACCCTTTCGTTAGGTGACGTGGTGTACTTTACCGACATGGACGGTAATCGCTTCACTTACCGTGTGGCGAGTATGGAAACGCTGGCGGCTGATGCCGTGGAGGAGATGACGGACAGCGGCTGGCCGCTGAGTTTGTTTACCTGTACGGTGAGCGGACGGCAGCGCATGACCATCCGCTGTGAGCGAGCGGGAGTGACCTGATGTTGTAAGCTGAAACCTCGCTGCCGCATTGTATCCTTGGTTGCCGGCGAGATAAAGAATAGGAATGGGCTCGTTGCAGAATGAGTTAAAAAAGAAGTAAAAGGGCTTGCCGTCTGTGATTCACAGATGGCAAGCCCTTTCGTCTGCTAAACAAAAATTGGAAAGTTCAATCAGTCGGCGGCGTTTACAGCGGTAAAGCTCCGGGCAATGGCCCGCATGACCTCCGGCTCGTTGGCCGTGTGGGGGGCGGTCGCATCCTCCTCAATCCAGTGCAGGACAGCCGGAGGGAACGCCGGATTGACTTAGGAGGCCGTTTCCGATATAATGTTCCCCATCCAAGTTTCTGCATCGAAAGGGTGGGGATAGGCATGAAACATCAGAGTTTGCGCAAGCTGGTGCTGGCCGCTATGTTTTTAGCCATTGGGCTGGTGCTGC
>JAZNQA010000076.1:0-5354 GCA_045589915.1 Candidatus Enterenecus sp. | reverse complement strand
CTCTCCTGGCGCTCCCCAAAACAGGTGCTATCCCAGTTCGCTCTTGTGTAACACATCATTGACAAACCTACATTTTTGAAAAATATTTTCCGCAATATTAACCGCACAGAAAAGGCGGCACACCGGAAACAGAAGTGTTTCGGTGCGCCGCCTATTTTGCATCAATGCACAGCTACCCATTTCTGGAAGTTGCAGAGCATGGTTGCCACTTCAGCACGGGTGGCATCCTCTGCGGGCAGCAGACGCTTTTGGTCATCGCCCTGCACCAGTCGGATGCCTATTGCCCAGGACATGGCATCCTTTGCCCAAGGCGCCACCTGTTGTCCGTCCACAAAGGAGGAGATCTCCCCCCGTGCCGAGGTGTCATACCCCTTCATCTGGGCGTACTGATAGAGGGCTACGATCATTTCCTGTCGGGTCACAGCATCAGTGGGACGGAACTTACCGTTCCCCGTGTCGTTGACCAGGCCGTTTCGACCGGCCCAGATGGCCCCGTTGGTATAGTACATGCCTCTGGGGACATCGCTGAACATCGGGGCATATTGCACCCGTGGCTCACCCTCCACACGATACAGCACCGTGGCCATCATGCCACGCTGCATGGTAGTCTCCGGCTCAAAGGTGGTGTGGCTGGTGCCGTTGAACAGGCCCAGCTCTACCATGTAGCAGACCGCATCGTAATACCAGCTGCTCTCAGGCACATCAGTAAAGGGAAGCTGCGTGACAGGGGCGTTTGCCGACAGCCAAAGCCCATCCACCATCCACTGGGCGGAAGCCGAGGTCACAGTGATGGTGACCTGGGAGGATGCCACGATATAGCGGTGCGTCTCAGTGACCTTGCCTCCCTGAGCCACCTCTTTGCCCGCCGTGGCATCCACCAGCACGCCGCTGACCGTGGCGCTGCCCGAATTCCACAGCAGGACGGAGCCCTCAGACAGCGTCAGCGTAACACCCTTGCTGCCGCTTTGAGCGGTGAGACCATTGCTCACCCGCCAGCCGGTGGGAGACAGCGCCCCTCCCCCGTTTGCCAAGGTTTCGAGGTGACGATCCGCCAGCTCATCCAGCCGTTCCAGAGCCTCAGTGTAGGCATCTTCCGTTTGGGTATTCACTTCATTGCGGATGATGGTGTCCAGCCGCTCCAGATATGCGCCCTCCAGATAGCTGCGGGAGATCAACGGATCGTTTTGCGTTCCGCCGGCAGCCATCGCCACGCCGCCGAGGGCGCAGGTCACCGCAAGGCACCATGCAATGACTCGTTTCTTCATAGTCACTCCTCAGAGATCATATAGCTCAGTGTCAACAAACTGTCTGCAAAATGTACGTTCTCCACTTTCACATCGGTCATCTCGTTTTCCGGCAGCTCCACATTGGTGAAGTTCCAGATCCCGTCCACGGCACAGGCCTTCAGCCGGCGGGCAGAGTCCACCGCCACGGCGGCAGGCACCGTGAGCACGCCCACGCTCACCTCGTGCTCCTTCATATAGCTCTCCAGCATATCCGCATGGTAGACGGGCACACCGCCCAACCGGGTACCCACCAGCACAGGATCCACATCAAAGGCAGCTACCAGACGGAAGCCGTTGGCACGGAAGGGGAAATTCTCGATCAGGGCACGGCCAAGGTTGCCTGCGCCCAGAATCACCACGGTGTGGCTGCGGTTCATGCCCAGAATATCGGCCACTTCGCTGCGCAGGCGCTCCACGTTATAGCCGTAGCCCTGCTGACCGAAGCCGCCGAAGCAGGACAGATCCTGCCGGATCTGCGAGGCGGTCAGTCCCATGGACTTGGCCAGAGCGCCCGAAGAAATGCGGACGATCCCGTTGCGATACAGGTCATTCAAATGGCGATAATACCGGGGCAGGCGGCGAATGACCGCCGAAGAAATCTTTTCCTTTTTCATAGTGCTTCTCTCTGCTCCTTCACGGCTGGGCCGTCCATACTCTTATCATTTATATTTTACCCTATTCTTTTTTACTTGTCAATTTTTTTAACAATCATTTTCATATTTTCCTGTGTGATCGCATATATTTCCAGCAATTCATAACAGGAGGGATCCCCTATGCCGCCATCAGGCTCTTTGTTAGTACGGGTGTTTGTGTCCAGAGCGCAGCTCCCCATACCTGACGCCACCGTTGTCCTCTTCACCACCGACCGAAACGGCCGTCACCACATCCTTGCCACCCGCATCACCGACGACAGCGGGCTTGCCGGGCCGTTCCAGTTGCCTTCGTCCAGCGGCGGCGCAGGGCTGTCGCCGGACACTCCGCTCCCCACATCCGAATACAATCTGATCGTAGAGCATCCAGACTACCAACTGGCACTGTTTCAGGATTTGCAGGTGTATCCCGGCATTGAGACCACGCAGGACGTCCCCCTCCTTCCCCTGCCGGTATCCACGTCTGCCAACGCTGCGCAGCAGCAGGGAGGGTAACTATGCCCATCACCGTCACTCCCTATATCCCGCAGTTTATTACCGTTCATTTGGGCCCTGCCGATCAATGGGCGGAAAATGTGACCGTCAGCTTCCCCGATTACATCAAGAACGTGGCCTCCAGCGAGATCTTCCCCAACTGGCCGGAAGCGGCGCTGCGGGCCAACATTTTGGCCCAGATCTCCTTTGCGCTGAACCGTGTGTACACAGAGTATTACCGCAGTCGGGGTTATGACTTCGACATCACCGCCTCCACCATCAACGACCAGAAATTCACCAAAGGGCGCAGCACCTTCCAGAACGTTGACCGGCTGGTGGATGAGCTGTTCACCACCTACATTCGTCGTGTGGGCTTTGTGGAGCCGCTGTCCGCCCGCTTCTGCAACGGAACCACCGTCACCTGCGAAGGTCTGTCCCAATGGGGCAGCGAGGAGCTGGCACGGCAGGGCTATGACACCATGCAGATCCTCCGTTACTACTACGGGGACGATATTGAGCTGGTCACCGACGCCCCGGTGCGGGACATCGTCAACTCCTATCCCGGCTATCCCCTGCGCCGTGGTGCATCGGGACAGCAGGTGGTGGTGCTTCAGACCATGCTCAACCGTGTATCCCAAAACTATCCCGCCATTCCTAGGATCGATCCCGTAAACGGTGTGTTTGGCAGCCGCACAGAGGCCGCTGTGGAGAAATTCCAAGAGGTATTTAACCTGACGATGGACGGTGTGGTGGGGCAGGCCACATGGTATCGGCTGGTATTCCTCTATGTGGGAGTCACCGACCTGTCCGAACTTTTGAGTGAGGGACAGACCTACACAACGGTCAGGCCCCCCTCCTCCACCGCTCCATTGCAGGAGGGGGACACAGGCATCGCCGTGTCCGGGCTGCAATATTTCCTGTCAGTGGTGGCACAGGTGAACCGCAGCATCCCGTCCGTCACCATCGACGGTACCTTTGGCCCTGCCACCCGTCAGGCAGTAACGGATTTTCAGCGATTCTATGGGCTGAATCCCTCCGGCTCGGTGGATGTGTCCACATGGTTGCAGCTTTACGACGAATATCTGGCCGTGGCACGGGACACGTTGGCGGACAGAAACCTCCCCACCGACCCGCAAGAGATCGCCAGCTCCCTCCAGGCCGGGCAGTTCCCCGGCATCGACCTGACCTATGACCCGCAATGAAAGGAAGAGTGGATATGGATCAACAGGCCGCAGTTCGTGACCTCCAACATATGCTCAATCAGCTTGGCCTGCGCAACCCCAATTTGCCCCGTCTGGCAGAGACCGGGATATTCGACGAGCTCACGCTGGAAGCCGTGATGATATTTCAGCGTGACTTCTTCCCCCCGGTCACCGGCGTGGTGGATAACGGCACCTGGGACGCCATTGTAGAGGCCTACAAAAAGGATCAGCTCCATTATGGCCCCCCGATACAGCTCCGGGTGCTCCCCCACGGAGAGTTTTCCACTTCACCCGGCGGACAAAGCGAGCCTGTACTGGTGGCGCAGGCCATGTTTGAAGCGTTCCCGGCCTCCCTTGCAGATTTTTCCGGCGGCGGTCTTGACGGCTTTAACACCGGGACAACTACGGAAAACCTGCGCACCGTGCAGCGCATTTCCGGGCTGCCCGTCAACGGTGCGTTCAATCGGGCCACATGGGAGTATCTGGCACGGCTCTATCATGTGTTCGTCACCCGCAATGCCCTGGGCAAATGATTTTCCCCTTGTAAGCCGCCCCCGTTTCGTCTATAATAGAACCGCAATCTGACCGGCACGGATACCTACGCCGGTCAAAGGGGTGATCTGTTTGGCCAGACTTGGCTTTATCCACGGCAAGTTAGACATCAAACTGCTGGTACTGTATATCATGTCCCGTGTGGCGGCTCCCATCGACTTTGCCACCCTCACCGATCTGACCATGTGCGACGACGGCGTGGACTATTTCCTATATGCCGAGTCGGTGGCCGAGCTGGTGGACGGCGGACTGCTGACGCAGGAGGGCGAGTATTACGCCGTCACCGACAAGGGCCGCCGCACCTGTGACGATGCCATCACCAGCCTCTCCACCGTTGTCCGCAAGCGCTGCGACAAGCGGCTGGCTCCGCTCAATCAGGCACTGAAGCGCAAGGCGCAGGTGCGTGGCGAGGTGGTTCCCGAAGACGACGGCTTTGCCGTCAAGCTGGCCCTGCACGACGATCAGGGCTGTCTGTTTGCTCTGTCCCTCCACGCAGCCACCCAGGAGGAGGGCGAGCAGATCGCAGCCCGCTTCACCGAGCATCCCGACAGGATATACAACGGCATTCTGGGCGTGCTGCTGGCCGACGAGAAATAATCACATGATAAAGGGAGCTTTCGCACATTGCGAAAGCTCCCTTTAGCTATCCTCGTCAATTTTCTTTGGATCCTGCCAGTGGTCGGGCAGCAGCCCCTCCACCTCCATGTAGTAGCGGATAATGTCCACAAACTCGCCGGTGGTGGGCTTGACTGACAGATGGTAGCCCGCCATTTTGCGCAGCAGCTCCACATCACCCTTGGCCCATTGCCGGTCTCTGGCGCTGCGCAGGTTGCGCTCCACCGACTGGACGGTGGCGCCCTGAAAGCGCTCGGCCACCGCCGGATACAGCCCCTTCATGATGTTGATGAGCAGCTCCTGATCCTCATGAGCCAGCTCCACCGCCCAGATGGTCTGGCGCACAGCCAGCGAGTTGCCAAACAAACCGAGGGAGTGCAGCACCGTCTCGATCGCCCGTAAATTGTCCCGTACCGACACATTCTCACCCCTCGTCCAATTTCTTCCTATCTATTGTACCGTATCCGGCGGCAAAGGGAAAGAAGTTTCGTTTATATTTTTCGACAATTTTCGACGGATTCAGTATCCTCCGCCCTGCTGACCCTTGACCAGCTTGACGATGCGGCTGGTGCCCA
>JAZNQA010000075.1:0-6115 GCA_045589915.1 Candidatus Enterenecus sp. | reverse complement strand
GGCATCGGGTTTTGAGGTTAAAAACGGACAGATTTTCCGTCCCATCGAGGGGATCACCGTGGCAAGCACCTTTGGAAAGCTGCTGCAGAATATAGAAGCCGTGGGCAATGACACCTTTGTCACCGAGCCTGAGGGCGGTGTGTTTGCATCCCCCAGCGTGTATGTGCCCTGCGGTATCAAGGTGTCGGGAGAATAAAAACATGGATCAGAAGACGATTGACAGAATAAACGAGCTGGCGCGGATCGCCAAGACAAGGGAGCTGACCGCCGAGGAGACCGAGGAGCGGGCAAGGCTGAGAAAGGAATATATCGAAGCTTACACCGCCAACCTGCGGGCTACATTGGATAACACGGTGATAGTCCGCCCCGACGGAACAAGAGAATCGCTGAAGGACAGAGCAAAGAAATAAGGATATATGTGTATAAGAGGGGCGACCATCGGTCACCCGCCTTCTCTATTCCGTCGCCGCAGGCGACAGCTTAATCATTCATTGTTCATTATTCATTGTTCTTCACCTCATCCGTCATTTGCTGCGCAAATGCCACCTTCTCCTCAAGGAGAAGGCTCTCTCCATTATCTATTATCAATTATTAATTTCAAAGGCAAGAGCTATGTGCCCGACCGCTGGCGGGCCTGTACCTGTTGCTTTTGAACCATATCTGAACGAGGAGGGAACTCCATGACGGAACGATTTGCCATCGAAATGCGGGGGATCACCAAGACCTTCGGCAGTGTCACCGCCAACAAGGACGTGGATCTGACCCTGCGGCAGGGGGAAATTCTGGCCCTGCTGGGCGAGAACGGCTCCGGCAAGACCACCCTGATGAATATGCTGTCCGGCATCTACAAGCCGGACAGCGGCGAAATCCTGGTGGACGGCAAGCCGGTGTCCATCGGCTCGCCGGAGGACGCCAAGAAGCTGGGCATCGGCATGGTGCATCAGCACTTCAAGCTGGTGGACGTGTTCTCCGCCGCCGACAACATCTGGATGGGCAAGGAGAAGTCCGGCTTCGCCCTGAAACGGAGCCGCCACAAAGAGATCGCTGATATGGCCCGCAAGTTCGGCTTCGACATCGACCCCGCCAAGCAGGTGTGCAACATGGCGGTGTCGGAAAAGCAGACGCTGGAGATCATCAAGGTGCTGTATTACGGCGCCAAGGTCATCATTTTGGACGAGCCCACCGCCGTACTCACCGTGCAGGAAATCGAAAAGCTCTTCGCCGTACTGCGACGGATGAAGGAGGAGGGGCACTCCATTATCATCATCACCCACAAGCTCAACGAGGTGATGGACATCTCCGACCGGGTGGCCATCCTGCGCAAGGGCGAGTATATCACCACCGTCAACACCGCCGAGACCAACGAGCAGGAGCTGACCGAGTGGATGGTGGGCCGCAAGATCGACCTGAACATCGACCGCCCCGTGGTGGAGAAGGCCAAGCCCCTGCTGGAGATCCGTGACCTGACCATTCAGAACGACGAGGGCGCCGTGGCCATCGACGATGTGAGCTTCTACATCCGTGGCGGCGAGATTCTGGGCGTGGCGGGCATTGCAGGCTGCGGGCAGAAGGAGCTGTGCGAGGCCATTGCCGGTCTGCGCCCCATCCGCTCCGGCATGATGATCCACAAGGGTGACAACATTGTGGGGCTGTCCCCCAAGGCCATTCTGGAAAAGGGAATCTCCATGTCCTTCATCCCAGAAGACCGATTGGGCATGGGCCTTGCCCCCTCTCTGTCCATCACGGACAATATGCTCCTGAAGAACTATTCCGATACCAAGGGCCCCTTTGTGGATCGCAAGGCGGGCCGTGCCGACGCCCAGCAGGTCATTGAGGATCTGGGCGTGGTCACTCCGTCCACCGAAACACCGGTGCGCCGGCTGTCCGGCGGTAACGTGCAGAAGGTGCTGCTGGGCCGTGAGATCAAGGCGGGCCCCAACGTCATCGTCACCGCCTACCCCGTGCGGGGACTGGACATCAACTCCTCCTACGCCATCTACAACATCCTCAACCAGCAGAAGCAGGACGGCGTGGGCATCCTGTTCGTGGGCGAGGATCTGGATGTGATGCTGGCCCTGTGCGACAAGATCATGGTGCTCTGCCACGGCAAGGTCATGGGCGTGGTACACGCCCACAAGACCACCAAGGAGGAGCTGGGTCTGATGATGACGGGCGCCCTCGACCTGACCCACAAGTACGAGGACAAGCCCGCCGGTTATGCCAGAGATACCAATATCACGCCGGAGCAGTTGGAGCAGGCTGCCGGCGGGGAGGAGGAGTGAGATGCGTATTCGAGTGGTCAAGCGGGACGCCTGTCCCGTGTGGAAAAAGCTCATCCTGTATGTGGGTGCGGTGGTGGCCGCCCTGCTGCTGGGCGGGGTGATCCTTGCCGCCATGGGCGTTGATCCCCTCCGATACTATGGCCGGATGTTCAGCATGGGCATGGTGGGCAACAAGATCGCCTACAAATCCTTTGAGAATTATCTGAAGGTGTTCGTGCCCCTGGCACTCACCGCCGTGGCGCTGTCGCTGGCCTTCAAGATGCGGTTCTGGAACATCGGCGGCGAGGGGCAGTTCATTCTGGGCGCCATCGCCGCCACCACCGTGGCCCTCAAGCTGGGGCCGGTGCTGCCCATGGGAGTGACGCTGCTGCTCATGTGCGTGGCGGCCATGGTGGTGTCCGGCCTGTACGGTCTGCTGGTGGCCGCCCTCAAGGTGCGCTTCGGCACCAATGAGACGCTGCTCACCCTCATGCTCAACTATGTGGCGCTCTATATCCTCATCTTCATCGGGGAGACGCAGGCAAGCTGGAACTTCTACCTCGACCCGGACTCCGTCCGCCCCGTGTTCGCCGGCTTTGCCCGACAGGTGTCCTTCCCCAAGATCCCCATTGGGCGGTTTGGGCTGAATATCGCCGTGATCCTCACCTTTGTGGTGGGAATTCTGGTGTTTATCTACCTGAAATATACCAAGCACGGCTATGAGATCTCCGTGGTGGGCGACAGCGCAGGCACCGCCCACTATGCGGGCATGAAGGTGAACCGCATTGTGCTGCGCACCGTGTTCCTCTCCGCCTGCCTCATCGGTCTGGCCGCCGCCTTCAAGGTGGGCACCGCCGGCATCCTGTCCACCTCCATCACCGACGACGTGGGCTGGACGGGCATCATCGTGGCGTGGCTGGCGCAGCTCCATACGGGGGTCATCTTCGTGGTGTCCGCCCTCATCAGTATGCTGCACTACGGCTCCGATGTGGCCGCCGCCACCTTTGCGCAGGTGGACTCCAGCTTCGCCAATATGCTGCAGGGCGCCATCCTGTTCCTGGTGCTGGCAGCCGATTTCTTCACCCGCTTCCGGGTGGTCATCCAGAAAGGGGGTAAGGGCAATGGATAAAATGGGAGTGGTTACCAACTTCCTGCACAACATCGTGGTCTACAACATTCCCTTGCTCTACGGCACCGTGGGTGAGATCGTGGTGGAAAAGTCGGGCAGCCTGAACCTGGGCGTGGAGGGCATCATGGCCGTGGGCGCCATCTTCGGCTACATCGTGGGGTGCTTTGCCAACAGTCTGGCGGTGGGCATCCTCATGGGCTTTCTGGCGGGCGCCCTGTGCGGCCTGCTCTTCGCCGTGCTCACCGTGTCCCTCCAGGCCAACCAGAACATCACCGGCCTGACTCTCACCACCTTTGGTCTGGGTGTGTACTTCTTCGTGGGCAACAGCCTGAAGTCGGTGGCGTGGCCCGCCATGAACGACTACGAGAACATCAAGAACGGCTTTGCCGACATCGCCATCCCCGGCCTGTCCAGGATTCCCATCATCGGTGAGGGTCTGTTCTCCCACAATATCATGGTCTATCTGGCGGTGGTCATCGCTCTGGTCATGTGGTACTACCTGCGCCACACCGGCCCCGGCCTGAAGCTGCGTGCCGTGGGCGAGAATCCCGGCGCTGCCGACTCGGTGGGCATCAACGTGAAGCGGATGAAGTATCTCCACATCATGCTGGGCTGCGGCATCATGGGCATCGGCGGCTACTATATGGGTCTGAATATGTCCGGCTCCTTCAACAGCAGCTGCTGGATCAACGGCTACGGCTGGATCGCCGTGGCGCTGGTCATCTTCGCCAACTGGAGCCCCGCTCTGTCCATTCTGGGCACCCTTGTGTTCGGCTTTTTCAATACCCTGCGGGTGTCGGGCAGCAGTCTGGCTGCCGCTTTCCCCGGTGCGCTGGGCTGGCTGGCCGGTGTGCCCACCCAGCTCTATCAGGCGCTGCCCTTTATCATCACTGCCATCGTGCTGGTGGTCTCCTCCGTCCGCAAGAAGAAGGGGAGCGGCCAGCCGGCATCGCTGGGCCTTAACTACTTCCGTGAGGAGCGGTGAGCGCCTGCTTCCGGCCCGATGAGGGCATCGGGCCCTACCGACAGGTTGTTGCCTCGCCGTACGGGCGCACCTATATGTGCGCCCGTATGCGGGCGGGCCGGTGTCCCGCCCCTACATCGTTGTATCGCTCATTTCCGCCTGCGGCGAAAACTTACTCACTTCGCTGCGCTGGGCTTCGGCGGGGCCCCAATGGATGTGTAGGGGCCGCACACTGGGCGGCCCGTTGGACACCTCTCCGTCATTTGGCCCGATGAGGGCATCGGGCCCTACCGGCAGGTTGTTGCCTCGCCGTAGGGGCGCACCTGTGTGTGCGCCCACAAAGAGGGTCGTCGAGGACGCCGACCCCTACGGCGTAGTCTCTGGTTTGTTCGTAGGGGCCGATGCCCACATCGGCCCGCACAAGAAAAGAACCCCCGTGCCGTGGCACGGGGGTTCTTTCATACAAAAGGAGAACCGGAGCAGCTTGCATGCTCCGGTTCGAAAGGATGGAGGATAGAATGAAAAAGAAAGGATATCTCTTGCAAGTGTTAAGATACAGGAGAATCATTACAAAAGTTCGTGTCCAATTGTTACAAAAGTATTAAGTGCGGAAAAGTTTACGGGAATCAGCGCAGGCGGGCAAAAAATTCTTCCAGCAGGGCGGCGCTTTCCGCCGCCAGCAGGCCGCCGTAGATGCGGGGGCGGTGATTGAACCGTTCCTCAAACAAGTTGAGCACCGAACCGCAGCAGCCCGACTTTTCCTCCCGTGCGCCGTAACGAACCTCGGCAATGCGGGAATTGATGATGGCTCCGGCGCACATGGGGCAGGGCTCCAGCGTGACATACAGGGTGCAGTCGGTGAGCCGCCAGCTTCCCAGCGCCCTGCACGCCATGTTGATGGCCTCTACCTCAGCGTGGGCGGTGGCGGAGCCGTCCGCCTCCCGACGGTTGCGCCCCTCGCCGATGATGCACCCGTCGGGGGAGACCACCACGCAGCCCACCGGCACATCCCCCTCCGTCAGGCACTGCCGGGCCAGCTCCAGCGCCCGGATCATATACTCCTCGTGGGTCATGGTCAGCCCTCCGTCCCAAAGTTTTTCTTTATGATACCACAGAACTGTGATAAACTAAAGAAAAAATTATGGCCTGCATCCCTTGCGCCCCAAGGGGTGCAACCGTCAGTTGACAAAAAGCAACAGCCGAATGGTAGTCAAAAAATACACCTCCGGCTATGATGCGGGAGAAAGGAGGGCTGACCATGACGTTAGGACAGCGAATACAGGAGTTGCGAAAGGGCGTCGGCCTGTCCCAGGAGGGACTGGGTGAGGCGCTGGGTGTATCCCGCCAGGCGGTGAGCAGATGGGAATCGGACGGCACCGTGCCCGAACTGGACACCCTCATCACCATGAGCAGATTGTTCGGCGTGACCATCGGCCAACTGCTGGGCGTGGAGGAGCCCGAGCAGACCTCGCAGGAGGACGGCGAGCAGACTGACGCACCGGCGAACGAGGAACAGGTGGAGGCCATCCTCCGCCGCTATGTGGAGGAGACCCGTCAGCAGCAGCCGAAAAAGTCGAAGGGCTGGGTGCTGCCGCTGGTGGTGGGCGGCGTGCTCACCGCGCTGGTGGTGGTGCTGTTTGCCATGATCGGCGCCGTGAAGAATACGGTGAGTAATCTGGAGGGCAATTTCTCCTATTTGGATCGTCGATTGAGCGATCAAATGAACAGCCTGTCCAGCGAGCTGCGGCAGCAGGTGCAGGC
>JAZNQA010000074.1:0-8305 GCA_045589915.1 Candidatus Enterenecus sp. | reverse complement strand
GGCTCAGGCCTCCAGCACGCCCTCCACGAAGTAGAGCATATCGCCGGTGATGACGCCGTCGCTGACGGAGGGGCCGCCGGCGGCCACGACCTCGTTGCCGGAGGCGTCCATCAGGGGAGCGTCCACCTTCTCCACGGTGGCGGAGCCATCCGCATTGATGGTGATATTCAGCTTCACGCCGGTGAACACGTCCCACTCGCCGTTGACCATCATCTCCTTGACGGTGTCGATGGCGGCCTGGGTGCCGGGGGCGCAGTTATCGCTCAGGGGGGACACGTCCACAAAGCCCTCCTTGAGGCCGCCGTAGTAGGCGGAGCCGCCCATGGTCTCCACGAACTTGTCGGCGGAGCCGCAGTCCATGGCAGCCTGCATGGCGGTACGGTAGTACACGTTCCAGTTCCAGATGGCGGCGGTCAGGTGGGCATCGGGAGCGTCCTTGGTCATGTCGGAGTTGTAGCCGCAGCCAAACACGCCGGCATCCTGAGCGGCGATCTGGGGCTGGGCGGAGTCACAGTGCTGGGAGATGACGCCGCAGCCGTAGGAGTTGATGAGCTCCTGAGCGAAGGCGGACTCGTTGACCTCATCGGCCCAGGCACCCAGCTTCTTGACATACACCTTGGCGTCAGGGTTGACGGCCTGCACGCCCATGGCAAAGCCGTTGATGCCGGAGGCGGTCTCGGCGTACTCGGTGCCGTAAGCGGCAACGTAGCCCACGTTGTTGTTGCCCAGCTCCAGGCTCTTCAGACCGGCGGCGATGCCGGCCAGATAGCGGGCCTGGTAGGCACGGCCGAAGTAGTTGTTGAAGTTGGTCTCGTTGCTCTTATAGCCGGTGCCGTGAGAGAAGATGACATTGGGGTACTCCTCAGCCTTGTCGGCCATAGCGTCGATATAGCCAAAGGAGATGCCGAAGATGATGTCGCAGCGCTCGCCCAGCAGAGTGTCGATGGCGGTGGCCACCTGGTCATAGTCCTCGGGAACCTCGTCCTGAATGACGAGCTGGGTGTCCACATTCAGCCCCAGCTCCTTCATGGCGGCGGTGATGCCGCTGTGGTGAGCGTAGGTGTAACCGGCGGTGTCATTCTTGCTGTTGATGTAGATGGCACCCACCTTGAAGTCGGCATCGCCCTCGCCGCCCTGTTTCCCAGAGCCGCAGGCCACCAGACCGAAGGCCAGCACCAGCGCCATCATCAGCGCAAGCAGTTTCTTCATAGTTCTTCCTCCTTATAAATCGTTGGGTTCTATTTACAACCGGCTTGTGCCGGGTTGCAACGATACAATGGATAATGGATCATCTCGTAGGGGCCGATGCCCACATCGGCCCGCAAACACCACTTCAAAGGCTCCCCTTGAGGGGAGCTGTCAGCGAAGCTGACTGAGAGGTGTGAAACGGGCGGCTCTGGGAGCCTCCCCTACGGCAGACCTGCAAAATGGTTCGTAGGGGTCGGCGTCCCCGACGACTCCAAATGCCTTCCCCTTTGGGGAAGGTGGCACCGCCGCAGGCGGAAATGAGCGATACGAAGCTTGTGCCGACAATGTAGGGGCGGGACACCGGCCCGCCCGTATTTGGGCGCACACACAGGTGCGCCCCTACCCGCTGCGATCCATCCGTGCTGCTCACGACGGCTCCGCGCTTCTTAGCAAAATTCCACGCCGTCGGCACTCATCGCCTTCACCCGTGCCAGCGATTCCACCCGCACGCCCATGGCACGGATGCGCTCGCCGCCGGGCTGAAACGCCTTCTCCACCGCAATGCCTGCGCCCACCAGCGTGGCTCCTGCGGCACGCACCAGCGCCATCAGCCCCCGCAGCGCCTCACCATTGGCCAGAAAATCGTCGATGATGAGCACCCGGTCACCGGGGCCAAGGAACTTCTTCGCCACCACGATGTCATTCACCTGTCCATGGGTGAAGGATTCCACCTTGGCGGAGTACACATCCCCCGCCAGATTGCGGCTCTTGCTCTTTTTGGCAAATACCACGGGGATGCCGCCGAACTCCAGCGCCGCCACACAGGCGATGCCGATGCCCGACGCCTCGATGGTGAGGATCTTGTTGACCCCCTCCCCTTCGTACAGGCGGGCCCATTCCCGCCCCATCTCGGTGAACAGCCCCACATCCATCTGGTGGTTCAAAAAACTGTTCACCTTTAATACGCTTCCGTCCTCGATGATGCCATCCTGACGGATGCGGTCTTCCAGCAGCTTCAAGGCTCCCGCCCCTCTCTCTGAGCGCCGAAACAGGCAGTCCCCATTCGACATATGGCGACTCGTCCCGCCTAAATTACCCCCATTGTAACAAAAATCAACCCGGTATACAATCTGTTTTTACTCATATCTTACCCACTTTTTTGCCAATTCACCCCATTGCGCCGGTCCCGCTCTCGCCGCTCCATATTTCTCCCGCCCCCTCCTACCCTTCGACAGCATTTTCTACCATATTGTGGTATTCTTCGTTCAGAAGCAACGAACAGGGGCTGATGCTATGGCACGATTTCTCAAACAGAACAGGCGGCAGGTGATGGAGCTGCCCATCGGGGACATCCGCCCCAATCCCCACCAGCCCCGACAGGAGTTCTCTCCGGAGGCATTGGGAGAATTATCCAGTTCTATTGCCCAACTGGGCATCCTCCAGCCCCTGTCCGTCCGCCGTGGGGAGCAGGGCTGGGAGCTGATCGCCGGAGAGCGGCGCCTGCGGGCGGCGGAGCTGGCAGGACTGACCACGGTACCCTGCCTGAGCGTGGAGGCGGACGAGGACACCTCCTCCCTGCTGGCGCTGGTGGAGAACATTCAGCGGCAGGATCTGGATGTGTGGGAGGAGGCCACCGCCCTGCGGCGGCTCATCGACCGCTTCCATCTCTCTCAGGAGGAGGTGGCCCGTCGGGTGGGTAAGAGCCAGTCCGCCGTGGCCAACAAGCTGCGGCTGCTGAAGCTGCCGGAGGATGTGATCGCCACCCTGCGCTCCGCCCATCTCACCGAGCGGCACGCCCGCACCCTGCTGCGGCTGGAACACGCCGACCTGCAGCGTTCCGCCGCAGAGTACATCATCCGCTGCCAGCTCAACGTGGCCCAGTCGGAGGCCTATGTGGACAGGCTGTGCCAGCAGTCCACCCGCCGCAAGGCTGCCCCCATCTACCGCACACGGGATGTGCGCCTGTTTCTCAATACCATTAAGCGCAGTCTGTCCATCATGCAGTCCGCCGGCGTGGCGGCCCGCTGCGGTCGGGTGGAGACCGACAGCGAGATCACCCTCACCATCCACATTCCAAAATGATACTCTCCTTCCCCTTTTTGCCCGGATGCCCTGTGCATCCGGGTATTTTTTGCAGATGTTTCACGTGAAACATCGGCAAGGGCAGAGCCCTTGCCCTACGGAATGTGGTCCACCCATTCTGCATTCTGCATTTCCTGCATTCTGCATTTTTCAACGCCCCTGCTTCTAAATCTCCCTCCACTTTTGCGAAAAAGGTTGAAATACCCTTTGGAAGAAGATATAATGAAGGGTACTTTCATTGTGCGTGAAAATCGGCGTTGGTTTGGCGTCGGGAAAAGGCGGGTATCCTACATGGGCAAGACCATTGCAATCGTCAATCAGAAGGGCGGCGTGGGCAAAACCACCACCTGTGTCAATCTGGCCGCTGCGCTCACCGAGCTGGGCGCAAGGGTGCTGGTGTGCGACTTTGACCCTCAGGGCAACGCCACCTCCGGCTTCGGCGTGGACAAGACCCGCTCCCCCAGCATCTACGAGGTCATCATGGGGGATGCCCCCATCCAGCGGGCCATCGTCACCTCACGGTGGGCCGATGTCATCCCCGCCAACAAGGCGCTGTCCGGCGCCACGGTGGAGCTCATTTCCATGGAGCGGCGGGAGTACCGCCTGCGGGATGCGCTGGAGGAGATCAAGCCCTCCTACGACTACATTTTCATTGACTGCCCCCCCTCCCTGGAGCTGCTGACGCTGGACGCCCTGTGCGCTGCCGACACCCTGCTGGTGCCGGTGCAGTGCGAGTATTATGCGCTGGAGGGTCTTACCGACCTGCTGTACACCGTGCGGCTGGCCAAGCGCTCCCTTAATCCGGCGCTGGAGCTGGAGGGCGTGGTGCTCACCATGTACGACGGGCGCACCAACCTGTCCATGCAGGTGGCGGAGGAGGTCAAGCGCCACTTCCCCGGCAAAGTGTACGCCAACGTCATCCCCCGCAATGTCCGCCTGTCCGAGGCCCCCAGCCACGGCAAGCCGGTGTCCGCCTACGACAAGCTCTCCCGTGGGGCCGAGGCCTATGCAGGTCTGGCGGAGGAATTCCATAAGAAAAACAAGGCCTGACGGCCTTGTTGCAAAGAAAGAAGGTTGTTTCCATGGCGAAACCCAAAGGATTGGGCAAGGGTCTGGGCGCACTGATGGGCGATGCCGCCCTGCAGACCCAGGAGTCCGGCTCGGTGTTCCTGCCGGTGTCCCAAGTGGAGCCGGGCCTGAACCAGCCCCGCAAGCGGTTTGACGACGAAGCGCTGGCCGACCTGGCCGACTCCATTCGGGAGCACGGCATCATCCAGCCCCTCACCGTCCGCCGCCTGTCCTCCGGCTACTACCAGATCATCGCCGGTGAGCGCCGCTGGCGTGCCGCCAAGCTGGCGGGACTCCACGAGGTGCCCGCCGTCATCATCGAGGCAGACGACAAAAAGGTGATGGAGCTGGGCCTCATTGAGAACCTCCAGCGGGAGGATCTCAACCCCATGGAGGAGGCCGAGGGCTATCTGGTGCTCCTCACCGACTACGGCATGACACAGGAGCAGGTGGCCCAGCGGATGGGCAAGTCCCGCCCCGCCATCGCCAACGCCCTGCGGCTCACCGCCCTCCCCGCTTCGGTGCGTGAGATGCTCATCGAGGGCACTCTCTCCGCCGGTCATGGCCGTGCGGTGCTCATGGTGGAGGGGGAGGAAGCCCAAACCGCCTTTGCCCAGCAAATCGCCCAGCTTGGACTGAGCGTCCGTCAGGCCGAGACCGCCGCCAAGAAGTTCACCCTCGCACCCCCTGCGGAAAAGGCTCCCCCTGCGGAGGATCCCAACCGCATCTATGTGGAGGCGGTGGAAAAAGACCTGTCCAGCCGCTTCGGGCGCAAGGTGACCATCACCAACGGCAAGAAAAAGGGCCGTCTGGAGCTGGAATATTACAGCGTGGACGACCTGAACGCCCTGCTCGACCTGCTGGCCACCGTGACCCCTGTTCCCCCCAAGGGGGAGTGACCTCGCTCCGATTGTTTCACGTGAAACACGTCGTCGCAAGCTTCACCGAACCCACTCCGCTGGGGGCTTCGCTATAAGATTCACCTCTCCGTCACGGCTGCGCCGTGCCACCTCTCCTCAAGGAGAGGCGTTAAGGCTCCCCTTGAGGGGAGCTGTCAGCGAAGCTGACTGAGAGGTGTCCATTGTCCATTATCAATTATCCATTCTCTATTAAAGGTGATTCAATATGTTAGACATCAAATTTGTTCGGGAAAACCCCGAAATTGTCAAAGAAAACATCAAAAAGAAGTTCCAGGATGACAAGCTCCCTCTGGTGGATCAGGTCATCGAGCTGGACCGCCGCAACCGTGACGCTATGACCGAGGCCAACAACCTCCGTGCCTCCCGCAACTCCCTGTCCAAGCAGATCGGTATGCTCATGGGTCAGGCCAAGAAGGATCCCTCCAAGCTGGAGGAGGCCGAGGCGGTGAAGGCGCAGGTCAAGGCCAATGCCGACCGTCTGGCCGAGCTGGAGGCTATGGAGACCGAGCTGGCCGCCGAGATCCGCAAGATCATGCTCCTCATCCCCAACATCATCGACCCCTCCGTGCCCATCGGCGAGAGCGACGAGTGCAACGTGGAGGTGGAGCGCTTTGGCGAGCCCGCCACCCCCGACTTCGACGTGCCCTACCACACCGAAATCATGGAGCGCTTTGACGGCGTGGACATGGACGCCGCCGGCCGTGTGTCCGGCGCAGGCTTCTACTACCTGCTGGGCGACATCGCCCGCCTCCACTCCGCTGTGCTGGCCTATGCCCGTGATTTCATGATCGACAAGGGCTTCACCTACTGCATCCCCCCCTACATGATCCACGGCAACGTGGTGGAGGGCGTCATGAGCCAGAACGACATGGATGCCATGATGTACAAGATCGAGGGGGAGGATCTCTACCTCATCGGCACCTCTGAGCACTCCATGATCGGCAAGTTCATCGACCAGATCATCCCCGAGGACAAGCTGCCCCAGACCCTCACCTCCTACTCCCCCTGCTTCCGCAAGGAGAAGGGCTCCCACGGCATCGAGGAGCGGGGCGTGTACCGCATCCACCAGTTCGAGAAGCAGGAAATGATCGTGGTGTGCAAGCCCGAGGACTCCATGGACTGGTACGAGAAGATGTGGCGCTACTCCGTGGAGCTGTTCCGCTCCATGGACATCCCCGTGCGGCAGCTTGAGTGCTGCTCCGGCGATCTGGCCGACCTGAAGGTGAAGTCCTGCGACATTGAGGCATGGTCTCCCCGCCAGCAGAAGTACTTTGAGGTGTGCTCCTGCTCCAATCTGGGTGATGCTCAGGCTCGCCGCCTGAAGATGCGTGTCAAGGGCGAGGGCGGCACCTACCTGCCCCACACCCTGAACAACACCGTGGCTGCTCCCCCCCGTATGCTCATCGCCTTCCTGGAGAACAACCTGCAGGCCGACGGCAGCGTGAAGATCCCCGCCGCCCTGCGCCCCTACATGGGGGGCAAGGAAGTGCTGGTGCCCAAGCGCTGAGGGCGTTCAGCCCCACACCGCCAACGAGCCGAGCTGCAACCCGGCGGCCAAACCCCGCCCAAAGTACAGCTCCCCCTCCAGCTCCGCCGCCGTGTCCCGGTTTTCCATGTAGCGCTCAAAGAGGCGGCGCTCCTCCCCGGTGAGCCGGCCGAGCAGCGCCTCCCTCTGCTGTTCTGTCAGACGGTTGCACTCCCGCAGCTCGGAATACTCCGAGCTGTCCAGCAGGCGGCTGGCGGTATGCCATTGCTCGGCGGCACAGTTGTAAAGTGCGTGGATCGGTGGTAACATAAAAACCCCTCCTATTAGTCCTTTTTTGGACTTCTTTGGTTCTATTATAATAGTCCACTATTGGACTTGTCAAGAGGTGATTCCAGAATGGCTACATTTCAGGCGCGTTTGCGTGAGTGCAGAAAGAAAAGCGGCTTTACGCAGCAGGAGATGGCGCAGGAGTTAGAGATCGTATTTCGCTCCTATCGCCGGTATGAATGCGGCGATTCCGAACCCATCCTCTCCACTCTGGTCAAACTGGCCGACTACTTTGACGTCTCTCTGGACTATCTGGCCGGACGGACGGACAAACCGTGAAAACTATATACATATAGTAATATATAAGGAGGAAAATACACAATGAGAAAGTTTTTGAACGAATTTAAGACCTTTGCCATGCGTGGCAACGTCATTGACCTGGCGGTCGGCGTTGTCATCGGCGGCGCCTTCGGTAAGATCACCACCTCTCTGGTGAACGACATCATCATGCCTGCCGTGTCCATGCTCACCGGCGGCGTCAACTTCCAGAACTGGAAGTGGGTGCTCAAGCAGGCGGTGGTGGATGCCGACGGTGCGGAGATCGCCGCTGCCGTGTCCATCAACTTCGGCAACCTGATCTCCGTCATTCTGGATTTTATCATCCTGGCCTTCTGCGTGTTCTGTCTGGTCAAGGGCATCAACGCCCTTCACCGCAAGCAGGAGGAGCCCGCTGCTCCCCCCGCTCCCCCCGAGCCCTCCGCCGAGGAGAAGCTGCTCACTGAGATCCGCGACCTGCTTAAAAAATAATGTGGGGGCCGCCGCCCTCGGCGGCCTATGCGGGCGGGTTTAGAACCCCCCCCTACGGCGGTGTTCGGTGGTGGTCTGTAGGGGCGCACCTGCGTGTGCGCCCAAATACGGGCGGCCCGGTGTCCCGCCCCTACGAAGCTCCTAATGGACTGCCCTTTCCTCGCAGCATAGCTGCTGCGGCCTACGCTAAAAATGTGCCACTGGCACATTTTCTTAACGCTGCGGGGCCGCCGCCCTCGGCGGCCCAAGCGGGCGGGTTTAGAACCCGCCCCTACGGCGGTGTTCGGTGGTGCGCTGTAGGGGCGCACCTGTGTGTGCGCCCGTTTGACACCTCATCCGTCTGCCCTGCGGGCAGCCACCTTCCCCAAAGGGGAAGGCAATTAGGCTTCCCCTCCGGGGAAGCTGTCGAGCGCAGCGAGACTGATGAGGGCGAATGGATACACACCTCTCCGCCCCTTCGGGGCACCTCCCCTCAAGGGGAGGCTTT
>JAZNQA010000073.1:0-3785 GCA_045589915.1 Candidatus Enterenecus sp. | reverse complement strand
TCAGTGACCACCGCCACGGTGTTCCACCGACCTGTCAGCTCATAGCTTTTGTCCACATCCTTCTGAATTTCCAGGCAGGGCTGGGCCACGCCGGGGGTGTAGGCCAGCGACAGCGCCTGCCGATCCTTGACCTCCATTTTGGGCACGGTGTCCAGCTTGCCCCGCCATTGATAGTGCAGCTTCAGGGATTCCTCCGCATAGTTCATGCAGTCCCACTCCTTTTTATCGGTTTTGGTCAGTATAGCACAGAAATCGAAAAAGGGAAAGTGGGGCTTTTTTTCGCCCATCCCTTGCAAATCCCGCAAAAAATGGTATACTACTTCTATTATCCTAATTTATGAGTTGAGAAACGAGGGAATCTTATGGATCGCATCACCATCGCCTCCGTCTTTGCCGACGGCGAGCACCTGTCCGGCCAGACGGTCACCGTCATGGGCTGGGCACGCACCATTCGGGACATGAAGACCTTCGGCTTTATCGAGCTGAACGACGGGTCCTGCTTCAAAAACCTTCAGATCGTTATGGACGCCAACGTCCTGAACAACTATAAGGAGATCGCCGGCCAGAACGTGGGCGCTGCCCTCATCGTCAACGGCACCGTGGTGCTCACCCCCGAGGCCAAGCAGCCGCTGGAGATCAAGGCCACCTCCATCGAGGTGGAGGGCGTGTCCGCCCCCGAGTACCCCCTGCAGAAGAAGCGCCACTCCGTGGAGTATCTGCGTACCATCCAGCATCTGCGCCCCCGCACCAACCTGTTCTCCGCCGCCTTCCGGGTGCGTTCCGTGGCTGCCCACGCCATCCACTGCTTCTTCCAGGAGCGTGGCTTTGTGTACACCCACACCCCCATCATCACCGCCAGCGACTGCGAGGGTGCAGGCGAGATGTTCCAGGTGACCACGCTGGACATGAATAATCCTCCCCGTCTGGAGGACGGCTCCATCGACTGGAGCCAGGACTTCTTCGGCAAGAAGGCCAGCCTCACCGTGTCCGGCCAGCTCAACGCCGAGAACTTCGCCATGGCCTTTGGCAACGTGTACACCTTCGGCCCCACCTTCCGTGCCGAAAACTCCAACACCCAGCGCCACGCCGCCGAGTTCTGGATGATCGAGCCGGAGATGGCCTTTGCCGACCTCACCGACTATATGGACACCGCCGAGGACATGATCAAGTATATCATCACCTATGTGCTGGAAAAGTGCCCCGACGAGATCAACTTCTTCAACTCCTTCGTGGACAAGGGCCTGAAGGAGCGGCTGGAGCACGTGGCCAGCGCCGACTTCGGTCGGGTGAGCTACACCGAGGCCATTGAGATCCTCAGCCGCAACAACGATCAGTTTGACTATAAGGTGGAGTGGGGCTGCGACCTGCAGACCGAGCACGAGCGCTACCTCACCGAGCAGGTGTTCAAAAAGCCTGTGTTTGTCACCGACTACCCCAAGGAGATCAAGGCCTTCTATATGCGCCTGAATGACGACGGCAAGACGGTGGCCGCTGCCGACTGTCTGGTGCCCGGCATTGGTGAGATCATCGGCGGCTCCCAGCGTGAGGAGCGCATCGAGGTTCTGGATGCCCGTATGCATGAGCTGGGGCTGAACCCCGAGGACTACTGGTGGTATCTCGACCTGCGCCGTTACGGCTCCTGCCGCCACGCCGGCTACGGGCTTGGCTTCGAACGCATGGTGATGTACCTCACCGGCATCTCCAACATCCGTGACGTGGAGCTGCATCCGAGAACTGTGGGCAACGCAGAGTCCAAAAATAGAGTGACAAAACCCCCGCAGACCATGTCTGCGGAGTTTCTGTTTGCTCGCAGGAGCGGGGTCGCAAAGCCTTCCCCCGAGGGGGAAGGTGGCACCGCCGCAGGCGGTGACGGATGAGGGGTGGGCGCACACACAGGTGCGCCCCTACAAGAAACCCGTAAGATGCGGTGATTGGGGTCGTCGGGGACGTCGACCCCTACGGCGCATCCGTCGGTTTGTTGGTAGGGGCGGGGTTTCCCCGCCCGCATGGGCCGCCGAGGGCGGCGGCCTCCACAGCCAATTTCGGTGGTCTGCCGTAGGGGCGGGACACCGGCCCGCCCGCATTTAGGCGCACACGCAGGTGCGCCCTGCGTTGCATATGGTAAAGGCCGCTCCCAAGAGGCCCCCTTGTGTATAGGGGGCTGGCATGGCGAAGCCATGACTGGGAGATTGTCCGTGACCGCACAACCCCTCCGGCGGCTTTGCCGCCACCTCCCCTTGCACAGGGGAGGCTTTTATGGGCCGCCGAGGGCAGCGGCCCCCACAGGTGGTTCCGATTGTCTCCCGGAGCCGCCCGAAATACACAAAACGCAAAAGCTCCCTGCCGCTGCGGGGGCGGGAACCTTACTGTTATCAACCGCCCAGATAGGCCTTCTTCACGGCCTCGTCGTTGAGCAGGTCAGCGCCGGTGCCGGTGGAGACGATCTTGCCCGTCTCCAGCACATAGCCCCGATCCGCCACCGACAGAGCCATCTGCGCATTCTGTTCCACCAGCAGGATGGTGGTGCCCGCCTTGTGGAGGGACTGGATGATGTCAAAGATCTGCTCCACCAGAATGGGAGCCAGACCCATGGAAGGCTCATCCAGCATGAGCAGCTTGGGGTTGGACATGAGGGCACGGCCCATGGCCAGCATCTGCTGCTCGCCGCCGGACAGGGTGCCCGCCACCTGCCTGCGGCGCTCCTTCAGGCGGGGGAACTGCTCGTACACCCGCTCCAGACCGCCCCGAATGGTGCTGCCGGGCTGGGTATAGGCACCCATCTCCAGGTTATCCTCCACGGACATCTGGAGGAACACACGCCGTCCTTCCGGCACCAGAGCCAGACCCTTGGACACGATGCGGTGCGCACCCCGAATATTGGTCAGGTTCTCGCCCAGAAACTCCACGGAGCCGGTCTTGCTGGGCAGCAGGCCGGAAATGGTATTCAGCACGGTGGTCTTGCCTGCGCCGTTGGCGCCGATGAGGGTGACGATCTCGCCCTGCTTCACCTCAAAGGAAATGCCCTTGATGGCATGGATGGCACCGTAGTATACGTTGATGTCATTGACTTTCAGCATACCTTAGCCCTCCTTCTTCTTGCCCAGATAGGCCTCGATGACCACGGGGTTGGACTGGATCTCCTCGGCGGTGCCCTTGGCAATGATCTGACCGAAGTTGAGCACGCAGATGCCCTCGCAGATGCCCATGACCAGGCTCATGTCATGCTCGATGAGCATGATGGCGATCTGGAAGGTGTCACGGATCTTGACGATGTTCTCCATCAGCTCGGCGGTCTCGGAGGGATTCATGCCGGCAGCGGGCTCATCCAGCAGCAGCAGGGAGGGATTGGTGGCCAAAGCACGGACGATCTCCAGCCGGCGCTGGGCACCATAGGGGAGGGAACCGGCCTTATAGTCGGCCATATCCTGCATACCGAAGATGGACAGCAGCTCCAGCGCCCGCTCATGGGCGGCCTTCTCCTGCTTCCAGAAGCCGGGCAGACGAAGGATGCCCGATGCCATGGAGTACCGCTCCTGATTGTGCAGGCCGATCTTCACATTGTCCTCCACGGACAGGTTATCGAACAGACGAATATTCTGGAAGGTGCGGGCGATGCCCATGCGGTTGATCTGGGCCGTGGTCTTGCCGGAGGTGTCCATACCGTCCAGCAGGATGGTGCCCTTGGTGGGCTGATACACCTTGGTGAGCAGGTTGAACACGGTGGTCTTGCCTGCACCGTTGGGGCCGATCAGACCGGCGATCTCGGTGCGGCCGATGGTGAGGTT
>JAZNQA010000072.1:0-9746 GCA_045589915.1 Candidatus Enterenecus sp. | reverse complement strand
AATTTCATTCTGGCCGGGGTGTTGTAGAACAGGTCCCGGACGATGATGGTGGTGCCGTCGGGGCAGCCGGCCTCGTCCTCGTCGGTGATTTTTCCGGCCTCCAGCGTCAGGCTGGTGCCGGAGATCGCCCCGGGGGTCTTGGTCATCAGGTCGATGCGGCTGACGGAAGCGATGGCGGCCAGGGCCTCGCCCCGGAAGCCCAGGGTGCCGATGGCGGCCAGGTCCTCGGCGGTCCGCAGCTTGGAGGTGGCGTGGCGCAGGAAGGCGGTTTTGGCAACCTCGGCGCCCATGCCGCAGCCGTTGTCCGTGACCCGCAGATAGGTCATGCCGCCGTTTTTGATCTCCACGGTGACCTTGGAGGCTCCCGCGTCCACGGCGTTTTCCAACAGCTCCTTGACCACGCTGGCAGGCCGCTCGACGACCTCGCCGGCGGCGATCAGATTGGCGATATGGGGGGATAATTGCAGGATTTTCGGCATAAAGATTACCTCAGAAAAATGCAGCCCAGGGTATTGATGAACATATGCAGCACCAGGGGTGCGGCCAGGGAATCGCTCTTTTGACAGGTCCAGCCCAGAACGAAGCTCGGACCCAGGTATTGCAGCAGGCACAGCCCCAGGGCCAAGGGATCATAGACCCCGAGGTAGCCCACCACATGGGCGGCGGCGAACAGACCGCAGCTGACGGCATAGGCCAGCGGGATGCTCTTTCCGGCCAGGCCCGTGAAGATCCAGCCCCGGAACAGGCATTCCTCGGCCAGGGGGGCCAGAAAGATCACCGCGATGGTCATCAGCACCGGGTATTCGTCGATCATGGCATTGACGCCTGCGTTGTTGGCGTTGGCGAAGTCGGGCCGAAGGGAAAGGATCAGGATGTTCACAGCCAGATTGATGGCCCAGTACAGGCCGAAGCCCTTTGCCGCCGCGCCGAAGGTCCGTTTCCGGTTCCGGGCGGCATTGCGCCAGGACCGGACCAGGAGCCGCCGGAAGAAGACAGCCGCCAATATGGCGTTCAGGAAAAAGCAGATCAGATTGATGAGGGCTTCCGAGGGGGATCCCAGGGACATGCACACCAGGGTCACGGCGAAGGGGATCAGAAGCATTTGCAGCAGCAGATAAACGCCGCCGAGGATCCGTTCGGATCGGGTCAGAGTCAGTGTCATTTCAGCATCAGTTTCAGCTTGTACAGCTCGTTCATGGCTTCGATGGGGGTCATCGTCTCCACATTCAGCTCCTCAAGGGCCAGACGGATGTTCTGGGCGGTCATGTCCAGCATGGACACCTGGTCCTCGAATTCCGTCTCGGCGGGCTTCTGAACGGGAGCCTGGCGGGGATCGCCGCTCTCCAGCTCCCGGAGGATCTCTCTGGCCCGGGTGATGACGGTGTTCGGCAGGCCCGCCAGCTTGGCGACCTCCACACCGTAGCTCATCTCGGCGGCGCCGGGGACGATCTTGCGCAGGAAGATCATGTCTCCACCCCGCTTTTTTACGGCGATGTTGTAATTTTTCACATTGGGAAGCTCGTTCTCAATGGTGGAAAGCTCGTGGTAATGGGTGGCGAAAAGGGTCTTGGCACCCAGCTTTTTGGGGTTGGCGGTATGCTCCAGGACGGCCCGGGCGATGGACATGCCGTCGTAGGTGGAGGTTCCCCGGCCGATCTCGTCCAGGATCAGCAGCGAGCGGCCGGTGGCATATTTGAGGATATTGGCCACCTCGGTCATCTCCACCATGAAGGTGGACTGGCCGGCGGACAGGTCATCGCTGGCCCCGATGCGGGTGAACACCCGATCCACCACGCCGATGCGGGCGGAGCGGGCGGGCACGAAGGAGCCCATCTGCGCCATGAGCACGATGAGGGCCACCTGCCGCATATAAGTGGACTTGCCCGCCATGTTGGGGCCGGTGATGATGGCCAGCCGCCCACTCTCTCCGTCCATCTGGGTGTCGTTGGGGACGAAGCGGACATCGGTGAGCATTTGCTCCACCACCGGGTGGCGGCCTTCGCTAATCTGGATGACCCCGCTCTCGTCCACCTCAGGGCGGCAGTAGCCGTTCTGGGCCGCCACGGCAGCAAAGGAGATGAGCACGTCAAGCCGGGCCACGCCCCCGGCGGCCTGCTGCACCTGCCGTACCTGAGCGGCAGCCTCCTCCCGCAGGGCGCAGAAGAGCTGGTACTCCAGCGCCGTGATGCGGCTCTGGGCGGAGAGGATCTCGTGCTCCAGCTCCTTTAATTCCTGGGTAATAAACCGCTCGCAGTTGACCAGAGTCTGCTTGCGGATATAGTCGTCGGGCACCAGATCATAATAGGACTTGGACACCTCGATGTAGTAGCCAAACACCTTGTTGTAGCGCACCTTGAGGCTCTTGATGCCGGTGCGCTCCTTTTCCCTGCTCTCGATGCCCAGCACCATGTCCGCCCCGTGCTCCAGCACATCCCGCAGGTGATCCACCTCGGCGTTGTAGCCGGCACGGATGAAGCCGCCCTCCCGAATGGTGAAGGGGAGGCGGTGCTCGTCATCCTCGTCACGGATGGCGGCGTCGATGCGCTGCTGCAGCTCCTCCAAGCCCAGCAGTCCCGCCGTCACCTCCCGCAGGGCTGCAGAGGAAATCCCCTCGCTCTGGGCTGCCAGCGCAGGCAGTACGGCCAGACCCTGCGCCATCAGCTTCATGTCACGGGCGTTGGCGCTTCCGTACACCACCTTGCCGATGAGCCGCTCCAGATCGGGGATCTGCCGCAGGGTGAGGGTGAGTTCCTCCCTCGCCACGGCATTCCCCACCAGCGCCGCCACCGCATCCTGCCGCCGCCGGATGGCGGCGGGGTCGCACAGGGGCTGCTCCAGCCACCCACGGATCATGCGGTGACCCATGGCGGTTTTGGTCTTGTCCAGCACCCACAGCAGGGAGCCCTTTTTCTCCTTGCCCCGCAGAGTCTCGGTGAGCTCCAGATTGCGCCGTGCGGTGAGATCCAGCTCCGTGTAGCGGCGCTCGCCGCAGTCCTCCACGGTGAGGGGGCCGAGGTGGCTGAGGTCGGTTTTTTGGGTTTCGGTCAGATAGGCGGCCAGACCTCCCGCCGCCTGCCAGCACAGGCGGCGGGCATCATTTTCCGTCTCCATGCCGTCCTCACTCTCCCACAGGCCGCAGGCGGTGAGGGCCGCCGCTGCACGGGCGGGCAGGAAACGGATGGAGCCGCCCCGCTGGCACAGGCAGCCCAGCCGCTCCCGCAGAAAGGCGGTGAGCTGGGGCAGGGCGTTGGCGCTGTCGGACAGGATGGCCTCGCTGGGGGGGCAGGCAGACAGGCGGTTGAGCAGCCGCTCCATCGCCCCCGCCCCCGAAAAGGCGGACACCAGAAACTGCCCGGTGGACAGGTCGCACCGGGCCAGCGCAAGGCTGTCCCCCTCCTCGCAGATGGCGCAGATGTAGTTGTTGCGGGTCTCGTCCAGCATCACATCGTCCATGGCGGTGCCGGGGGTGACGATGCGGATGATGTCCCGCTCCACCAGCCCCTTGGCGGTGGCAGGATCTTCCATCTGCTCGCAGATGGCCACCTTGTAGCCCCGCTTGATGAGCCGTGCGATATAGCTCTGGGCGGAGTGGTAGGGCACGCCGCACATGGGGGTGCGCTCCTCCTCCGGCTTCTTGCGGTCCCGTGTGGTGAGGGTGAGCCCCAGCTCCTCCGAGCCGATCCTGGCGTCCTCATGGAACATCTCGTAGAAATCGCCCAAGCGGAAGAACAGGAGGCAGTCCGGGTGCTCCTCCTTCATTTGCAGATATTGGCGCATCATGGGGGTCAGTTCAGCCATGGTTCCACGCTCTTTCTTTCTGTGAAATGGGGACGGCGGGGAGTTACTCCTCCCCGCCGAAATCTGTAATGACACAAACGTAGCGGATATTGGCGATGTCAGCGGCAGGCTCCACCTGAGCATAGCGGCTCAGTCCGTCCGCCTCGGTGTGAAGCAGGCGGATGGAGCCCAGCAGCAGCCCATCCGGGTACATACCGCCCAGGCCGGAGGTGATGACCTGATCGCCCGACACGAGCTTGGTGTCCGCCGGCAAGAAGGACAGCTTGACCAGCCCCTCCAGCATCAGGGAGAAATCACCCTCCAGAATGGCGTTGTCATCGGTGCGGGCGATGCGTGCGCCCACCTCCACATCGGGGTCTATGATGGTGGTGACCAGCGACCAGTTGACCCCCACCTCGGTGACGATGCCAACCAGATTGCCGTACTGATCGATGACGCAGTCGTTCACCGCCACACCGGCGGCGCTGCCCTGATTGATGGTCAGGTTGGACTCCCAGTTGGAGGCAGAGCGGCGGGTGACCATGGCGTCCTGAAACACCAGCTCCGGCCGCTCCTTGGACAGACCCAGCAGCTCCCGCAGCCACTCGTTTTCCCGAATGGCATCCTCGCCCTGACGGGCGGCCTCGGTCATGTCGGCAAGCTGCTGGCGCAGGGCCTCATTTTCCGCCTCAAGCTGATCGTAGCGGAACGCCCGGTCGTAGCGATCCTGTGTCCACTCCGCCACCGCAGAGGATGCGCTGCGGAAAGGGGTAGCGATGAGCTCCAACAGATTGGTCAGCGGGTTAAACCTGAAAATGAAGGAAGCCAGCGCCAACAGCCCTGCCAACAGCAGGGCTGCAATGACGATGAGCAGTCCGTTATTTTGGAAAAAACGCTTCATACTTCCTTGCTCCTACGCTCAGTCAGCGGCCAGCGCCAGCAGATCCAGCCCAAAGTCCGCCAAAATGCGGCCCAGCCGGTACACCGGCAGCCCCATCACATTGAAATAGTCGCCGTCGATGCCCGACACCAGCAGAGCACCCAGCCCCTGAATGCCGTAGGCCCCTGCCTTATCCATGGGCTCGCCGGTGGCGATGTAGTTGCCGATCTCCTCCGGCTCCAGCTCACGGAAGGTGACGGTGGTCTTCTCATGCTGGGTGACCACCTGCTCCCCCCGCATGACGGTGATGCCGGTGTACACATCATGCCGGTTGCCCGACAGAGCGGACAGCATGGAAAAGGCGCCCCGCTCATCATCCGGCTTGCCCAGCACCGCACCCTCCAGCGCCACCACCGTGTCGGCGGCGATGATGAGGTCGTCCTCATCCGCCTGCTGGGCCACGGCCATGGCCTTGCGCAGGGACAGCTCCTCCACGATGCGGGCGGGGGGCAGGTTGCCCTCCACCGTTTCGTCCACGTCGGGAACCGTGATCTTGAAGCCCTTCAGCCCCATCTGCCCCAGCAGCTCACGGCGGCGGGGGGACTGGGACGCTAAGATAATGTCCATGTAGTTCCTCCAGAACAAAGAGATCGTATGGTTTTGATCCCTCATCAGTCTCGCTTCGCTCGCCAGCTTCCCCCCAGGGGAAGCCTGTGTTGCCTTCCCCTGAGGGAAGGTGGCACCGCCGCAGGCGGTGACGGATGAGGGTCATTCTACATCTCGATAGTAAAGTCCACGGGTATAGTTGTTGGGGGTATAGCTCCCCTCACCACGGTAGCGCTCCAGCACCTGGGCGCATTCCAGCCCGTTCTCGGTGGTGAAGGACAGGCGGATGGCCCACAGACCCGCCCGCTCATAGTCCGCCGCCTTGTCCGCCAGAAAGAGCTTGTTGGCGTTGAAGATCTCGTTGCGGCAGCCGTAGGCCCGCAGCACCGGGAAGCGCATCCCCTTGCGGTCGGTAAGGGCGTTGGGGTTGGAGCACATACAGTTGCCCGTCTGGTTGCGGATGGCGCAGTTCTCCGTCAGCATCAGGGGCAGGCGGCCGTAGGCGATGATCTCGGTGTCCACCGCCTTGGCCAGGTCCCGAATCTGAGCCAGCTTCAGCTCGAAGGAGGCGGTGAGGGAGTCAAATCCCATCCGCCGGTACTCCTTGGCGGCCTGACTGTTGAATACCTGCAGGCCGAAGTCGCCCCGCAGGCGCAGCCCCGCCCCCCGCACAGGGGCAATGTGGCCAATGTTGCCCACATAGGCATCGGTGACCCCCAGCGCTTTGCATTGGGCCAGCAGACTGCACACCTCGTCCCGCTCCCGATCGAAGTACACACGGGGCAGTACGGCGGCCACGGGGATGCCCCGCTCCACCGCGCCACGCACAGCGTCGGGGTGGGCGGCGATCTCGTCCACGGGCAGGGAGATCAGGTCAGGCTTCTGGCGCAGCAGCTCAAAAGTGATCTGCTCGGCCCGCCGCAGGGACACATGGATGGCGGGCTGACCACGGCGGTTTTCGTACCGTGCCCCCACCTTATATTCGTGATGGCGGCGCTCCGGCAGAGCGGTGCGCCGGGCGGACAGCCCCTCCAGCACCTCCCGCCGCAGAGCGTTGAGGGCGGACAGGGGCACCGCCATCCCATCGCTCACCAGCGCACGCACCCCGGTGCAGCGGTAGGGAGTGCCGCCGGTTTTGGCAAGCTGAGTCTCCACATCCTGAGGCGTGATGGCACGGCTGCGTGCCACCTCAGGGAGGGCCCCTGCGGCGGTGACCACACGGCCATCCTCGTCCTGCACGCCCACCTGCACCGGCTCACCGGGGCGGATCATGGCATAGAATTTCACCGGCACGCCGGGGCCTTCCCCCTTTTCGTAGGCGGCACGGGCCTCGGCAAACAGTTCCTTGGGTTCCGGCGTGTTTTCCCGCACGCCGAACATATGGGCGCCTTTGTTCTCCATGAAGTAGCCGTCGGTAAAGCCCTGTCGGGAGAAGGCATGGGCCAGGCGGCGCAGCTCCTCCATGGTGGGGTCACGCCCCTCACGCAGAGCGTCGGCATACACCTTGGTGACCACCCACACATATTCCGGACGCTTCATTCGCCCCTCGATCTTGGCGCTGGCCACGCCCATCTGCTCCAGCTCCAGCAGGTGGGATGCCAGGGACATATCTTTCAGGGACAGGGGGTAGCCGTCTGCCCGATCCCCCCAGCCGTAGGACAGGCGGCAGGGCTGGGCGCACAGGCCACGGTTGCCGCTGCGCCCGCCGATGACGGAGGAGAAGAAGCACTGCCCGCTGTAACTCATGCACAGGGCGCCGTGGACAAAGGTCTCGATCTCCACGGGGGAGTGTTCGCAGATGTAGGCGATGTCCCGACGGGACAGCTCACGCCCCAGCACCACACGGGTGATGCCCAGGTCGGCCGCCGCCTTCACGCCGTCCAGATTGTGGATGGACATCTGGGTGGAGGAATGGACGGGCAGATCGGGCGCCACCTGCCGCAGCACACGGACGATGCCCATATCCTGCACCAGCACCGCATCCACCCCCATTTGGGAGGCGTGGACGGCATGCTCCGCCGCTGCCGCCATTTCCCGGTCGGTGGCAAGGGTGTTGAGGGTGAGGTAGACCTTCACCCCCCGCAAATGGCAATAAGCCACCGCCGCCGCAAGCTCTTCCTCCGTAAAATTACGGGCATTGCGGCGGGCGTTGAAGGATCCGTATCCCAGATAGACGGCGCCCGCTCCGGCGCACACCGCAGCACGGACAGCCTCAGGGCTTCCCGCAGGGGACAGTATTTCCATGGATTCCTCCGATAAAGCAGCGTTTCAGGGCATTCTTTGATGCCCGCATTTCCTCATTGTCACGCTCAGGTTGGGCGCATAGCCGGGTCGCTTTCCCTCCGACTCGCTTCGCAAACAGAAACAGGCCGTGTTTCTTGGTTTGCAAAGCTCGCTCCAGTCCAAGCTCCCCTATGCGCCTACCTTCACGCTTCTCGTCACACTCAGCGCTTCTGCTGAAGTCTGAAGATCTCCCGCTTGGCCTCACTCAGCTCCAGCTTCAGCTTAGAGGCCTCCTCCAGCAGCTCCTTGATCTGGCGGCGCAGGTTTTCAGAAGCTTCCTGCTCCTTGAACCGCTCGTCGGCAATGTTCAGCGCCGTGAGGATGGCGCAGTCCACAAGGGCCATCTTGCCCGCAGCGGCGGTCTCGTCCAGCTTGGCGTCCACATAGGAAGCCACCCGGTTGACATACTCCTCGCCCTCTGCGGCCAGCAGGGTGTAGCGCTGCCCCCGAATGGTGATGGTAACACGGTTTTGCATAGCGGTCCCTCCCGAAATGTATATAGTGGGGTATCTTAACCTGTATTATAACACACCCTCCCCGAAAATGGAAAGGGAAAACATGAGATTTGGCGGCGGCTTTGCAGAATTTGCGGCAGTTCTGACCGCCACATTCGGGCGCACACACAGGTGCGCCCCTACGAGAAGGCCTGAAGGCTTGGCGTAGGGCCCGATGCCCTCATCGGGCCAAAGCCTTCCCCTCCGGGGAAGGTGGCATTTGCGAAGCAAATGACGGATGAGGGGTATTCGAGAATGCAGAATGCATGGAGAATGGACAATTAGAGCGTAGAGGCCGGGTCTCCCGGCCCGTCCAAAATGGCAAGGGCAGAGCCTTGCCCTACGGGGATGCAGTTTTGCATCGGCGCAAAAAACAGGACGGCGCAGGCCATCTGCGCCGTCCTGTTTTCATCTGTTCTCAAATGCGCACCAGCTCATATTCCCGGCTGCCCAGGCCCAGCTTCTCGCCGTGGGCCAGAGCGGCAGGCCAGTTGGTGTCCGGGTGGGCCATGTGGAAGCGATCCCCGCCGCAGGTGCAGTCGTGAGCGTGCCCATGATCTCCCAGCACAGAGCGGGGATTGACCGGCATGGCATTCACCGCATCCACGCAGGCCTGATCCAGCGCCACCGGGTCGAAGGAGGCGAACATACCCACGTTTGGCACGATGGGCACATCGTTCTCCGAATGGCAGTCGCAGTTGGGGGACACGTCGATGACCAGACTGATGTGGAAGCACGGTCTGCCGTCCACCACCGCCTTGGTGTACTCGGCGATCTTGTAGTTGAGCACGTCGGCGGCGGCATCATAGTCGGGGCTGACCGCATCCATGGGGCACACGCCCAGACAGCGCCCGCAGCCCACGCAGCGGCTGTGGTCGATGGATGCCTTGTTGTCCCCGCTGAAGGAGATGGCGCTGTGGGCGCACACACGGGTACACATCCGGCAGCCTACGCACTTGCCCTCGTCCACGCTGGGCTTGCCTGCGGCGTGCATCTCCATCTTGCCCGCACGGGAGCCACAGCCCATGCCGATATTTTTCAGCGTGCCACCAAAGCCCGCCTGTTCATGTCCCTTGAAGTGGGTGAGGGAGATGAACACATCGGCATCCATCACGGCACGGCCGATCTTGGCCTCGGTGACATATTCGCCGCCCTCCACGGGAACATAAGCCTCGTCCGTGCCCTTCAAACCGTCGGCGATCACCACATGGCAGCCGGTGGAGAAGGGAGTGAAGCCGTTGAGGTAGGCGGAATCCAGATGATCCAGCGCATTTTTGCGTCCGCCCACATAGAGGGTGTTGCAGTCGGTGAGGAAAGGCTTGCCGCCCCGCTCCTTCACAAAGTCGGCTACTGTTTTCGCCCAGTTGGGGCGCAGAAAGGCCAGATTGCCCGGCTCGCCAAAGTGGAGCTTGATGGCCACATACTTGCGGTCAAAGTCGATGTCGCCCATGCCCGCCGCCTTCATCAGGCGGGTGAGCTTGCCCTGCAAATTCTCGGTAAAGCTGGTGCGGAAGTCCGCAAAGTATACCTTGGATGCCATATGTATCGTCCTTTCATGGTTGGTGGGATGATGGTATTCCATATGCCTCCCTCTGATGAGGGAGGCGGCTCCGAAGGAGCCGGAGGGAGAGAAACCATTTTCTGTCTCTCCCCCAGTCTCGCTGACGCTCGACAGCCCCCTCGTCAGAGGGGGCCTATGGCCCAGC
>JAZNQA010000071.1:0-1667 GCA_045589915.1 Candidatus Enterenecus sp. | reverse complement strand
TTATAGCAGGGCACGATGATGGATAGTTTCATAGGGCACCTCCTTGCGGGGTTTGTTGGCTTGTGTGTAGGGGTCGGCGTCCCCGACGACCCCAAAGGGGGGTAAAATCAGAACTTCGCCCCGCCGAACTCCAGCAGGGTGAGCTGCTTGTTGCGGTCCGCCGTCCAGTTGATGGACCAGGAGGAGGCGAACAGCAGGAGCTGATTCTGGCGGTAGTCCTCTACCAGCATGGCATCGTTGGGCAGGATGAGGTCGTCCGCACGGAGGGGCTCCTCCCCGTCGTGCTCGATCCAGCGCAGATACTGGTAGGGCAGACCCTCGGCGTACAGATCCACGCCGTACTCATTTTTCAGGCGGTAGTCCAGCACGTCGAATTGCAGCGTGCCCACCACGCCCACGATGACCTCCTCCATGCCGGAGTAGGGGGTCTTGAAGATCTGGATGGCGCCCTCCTGGGCGATCTGCTCCATGCCCTTGAGAAACTGCTTGCGCTTCATGGTGTCCAGCGGGCGCACCCGCTGGAAATGTTCGGGGGCGAAGGTGGGGATGGGGTCGAACTGGAACTTCTTGCCCGGGGCACACAGGGTATCACCGATGGAGAAGATGCCGGGGTCAAACACGCCGATGATGTCGCCGGCGTAGGCCTCCTCGATGATCTCACGCTCGGCCGCCATGAGCTGTTGGGGGCGGGACAGGCGCAGCTTCTTGCCGCCCTGCACATGGTAGACCTCCTTGTCCGCATCGAAGCGGCCGGACACCACACGCATGAAGGCGATGCGATCCCGGTGGGCCTTGTTCATATTGGCCTGGATTTTGAACACAAAGGCGGAGAAATCATCGTCAAAGGAGTTCACCAGCAGATCTCCTGCGTTACGGGGGAGGGGAGGCGTGGTCATGCGCAGGAAGTCCTCCAGGAAGGGCTCCACGCCGAAGTTGGTGAGGGCGGAGCCGAAGAACACAGGGGAGAGCTTGCCGTGGCGCACCCGCTCCATGTCGAACTCACAGGAGGCACCGTCCAGCAGGTCGATCTCGTCCACAAGCTGATCCCGCCGTGCCTCACCGATGAGGCCGGCCAGCTCCGGGTCGTCCAGCTCCACCTCGGTGGCGGTGGCGGCACGGGAGTTGGAGTTGGAGGTGAAGTGGATGATCTTGCGGCGCTCCCGGTCGTACACGCCCTGGAACTCCTTGCCGCAGCCGATGGGCCAGTTGATGGCATAGGTGTCGATGCCCAGCTCCTTCTCCAGCTCCTCACACAGCTCGAAGGGGTCACGGGCCTCCCGATCCATCTTGTTGATGAAGGTGAAAATGGGGATGTCCCGCATGGCACACACCCGGAACAGCTTGCGGGTCTGGGCCTCCACGCCCTTGGCGGCGTCGATGACCATCACGGCGGAGTCGGCGGCCATGAGGGTGCGGTAGGTGTCCTCGGAGAAGTCCTGATGGCCGGGGGTGTCCAGAATGTTGATGCAGAAGCCATCATACTGGAACTGCATGACGGAGGAGGTCACCGAAATACCTCTCTGCTTCTCGATCTCCATCCAGTCGGAGGTGGCGGCACGGGCATTCTTCTTGCCCTTGACTACGCCTGCCTGGGCGATGGCGCCTCCGTACAGCAGGAACTTTTCGGTGAGGGTGGTCTTACCGGCGTCGGGGTGGGAGATGATGGC
>JAZNQA010000070.1:0-3018 GCA_045589915.1 Candidatus Enterenecus sp. | reverse complement strand
GCCGCCACCCACCGTGGTACCCGTGAGCTGATGTACGCCGCTGCGGCGGAGCTGGCACAGCTCCCCCCTGTCATCGTGTTCGAGCCCACCTATGTGGAGCGTCCCCCCGAAGTGGACACCTCCGCCCCGCTGGAGATCGTGCAGGACGACGACGGCACCTGGCTGGTGGACGGCCCGTGGCTGCGCCAGCTCATGGCCAACGTCAACTTCTCCGACTACGAAAGCCGCAACTGGTTCGACAAGCGGCTGCGTGAGGCGGGCGTGTTCCAGCAGATGGAGGACATGGGCGTGCAGGACGGCGATCTGGTCTGCCTGTACAACCTGGAATTCGAGTATCAGCACTAAAACGAAAGCACCGCTGCATTGCAGCGGTGCTTTTTGGCTGGGAACTCAATGTGCGTTTGCGTCGATAAAACGGGGCTCCAGCTTGGAATAGACGATCTTCTGGCTGCTGTACAGGGAGAACTTGCCACTGAGCAGATAACTCAGGGCGCAGGCAAGGGCGAAGAAGATGAGCCCATCGCTGCCGAACAGCTCCACACTGAGCAGGATGCTGGCCAGCGGACAGTTGACCACGCCGCAGAACAGGGCGATCATGGCGATGGCGGCGGCGAAAGCCGGATCCAGTCCCAGCAGCGGCCCCACCACGCACCCGAAGGTGGCCCCCACAAAGAGGGTGGGCACGATCTCGCCGCCACGGTAGCCCGCCCCCAGCGTCAGGGCGGTGAGCACCAGCTTGGCGGCAAAGGCCCACGGCACGGCCTGTCCCATCAGGGCGGCAGCGATGACGTGTTCTCCTGCCCCGTTGTAGTCCCGAGTGCCCAGCAGCAGCGTCACGGCGATGACCAGCACACCGCCCACCACCACACGGAGGTACTGGTTGGGCAGCAGCTTTTGGTACCAATGGGCGGCCTGATGCATCACCACGCAGAACAGGATGGCCAGCAGCGCACACAAAATGGCCAGCCCGCCCACCTGAAGCAGCGGCACCACCTCCGCCTTCGGGGTGCCCAGCAGGGTGTACACCGTGGGCGAGATGCCCATCAGACGGGTCACGCCGGTGGCCACCAGTGCGGACAGCAGTCCGGGGAACAGGGCGGAGTAGTGGAAGATGCCCACGCTCACCACCTCCATGCTGAACACGGCGGCGGTGATGGGGGTGCCGAACAGGGCGGAAAACAGGCCGCTCATGCCGCACATGACCACCATATTCATGTTCCGCTCGTTGAGGCGGAACAGCCTGCCCAGGGTGGCGGACAGGGAGCCGCCGATCTGGAGAGCGGCCCCCTCCCGTCCGGCGCTGCCGCCGGCAAGGTGGGTGAGGGCAGAGCTGACGAAGATGAGGGCGGCCAGCCGCAGGCGGGGGCGTTCCCCGCTGCGCACACTGGCGATGATCTGGTTGGTGCCGCTGTCGTTCTTCATGTCAAAGGTGCGGTAGCTCCACACGATGACCAGGCCGGCCACCGGCAGCAGATAGAGCAGCCACGGCTGGTGGGTGCGCAGCTCGGAAGCGCCGTGGATGGCGTAGTGGAAGCCGCCCCCCACAGCGCCGCACACCAGCCCTGTCAGTCCCGCCAGCAGCAGCCAGCGCACCAGCGCTTGCAGCACAGGCAGGCTGCGGGCCCTGTATTGTTTCAGTCTCTCCCCCATGGGTCAGACCTCCTTCTCTTTCTAAGCCTATCATACCAGACCTGTCAAGGTCTGGGGTCGTTTTTTCTCCCCAAATGGCCTGCGGCGGGCGCAGAAAGCTCTCTAACGTGGCAAAACCGTTCAAAACTGACAAAAACTTGCGGCAAAACCTTGAAATAATTTTCACAAACTCTATTTCCTTTCTGAACGGGATAAGGTATAATACCGTGGTGTAAACCAGCAATCTACTATTATTTTAAGGAGTGATCCCAATGAGCATCAAAGTTGGTATCAATGGCTTCGGCCGCATCGGCCGTATGGTTTTCCGCGCCAGCGTGAACCATCCCGAGATCGAGATCGTCGGCATCAATGACCTGTGCCCCGCTGACTACCTCGCCTACATGCTGAAGTACGACACCATGCACGGCCGCTTCGAGGGTGAGGTTTCCTCCACCGAGAATGCCATCGTCGTCAACGGCAAGGAGATCCCCGTCTCTGCCGAGCGCAACCCCGCTGACCTGCCCTGGGCCAAGCTGGGTGCTGGGTACGTTGTGGAGTCCACCGGCCTGTTCCTGACCAAGGAGAAGGCTCAGGCTCACATCGACGCCGGCGCCAAGAAGGTCATCATGTCCGCCCCTTCCAAGGACGACACCCCCATGTTCGTGTGCGGCGTCAACCTGGACGCTTACACCCCCGACATGACCTTCGTTTCCAACGCTTCCTGCACCACCAACTGCCTGGCTCCCATCGCCAAGGTTCTGAACGATAACTTCGGCATCAAGGACGGCCTGATGACCACCGTGCACTCCGTCACCGCCACTCAGAAGACCGTTGACGGTCCCTCTCTGAAGGATTGGCGCGGCGGCCGTGCCCCTACCGGCAACATCATCCCCTCCTCCACCGGCGCCGCCAAGGCCGTGGGCAAGGTGATCCCCGCCCTGAACGGCAAGCTGACCGGTATGTCCATGCGTGTTCCCACCCTGGACGTGTCCGTGGTCGACCTGACCGTCAACCTGGAGAAGCCCGCCTCCTACGAGGAGATCTGCAACGCCATGAAGGCCGCCTCCGAGGGCGAGCTGAAGGGCATTCTGGGCTACACCGATGAGGATGTCGTTTCCTCCGACTTCCTGGGCTGCCCCCTGACCTCCATCTTCGACGCCAAGGCCGGCATCGCCCTGACCGACACCTTCGTGAAGGTCGTGTCCTGGTACGACAACGAGATGGGCTACTCCAACAAGGTTCTGGAGCTCATCAAGCACATGTACTCCGTCGACCACAAGTAATTTTGGTCTGAACGCAAACAAAACCGCTCCTGTTCGTGAGAATAGGGGCGGTTTTTTGTGTGAGCGTGGCAAACGCCACCGATGCTGCCGTAGGGGCGGCGCCGGG
>JAZNQA010000069.1:0-5474 GCA_045589915.1 Candidatus Enterenecus sp. | reverse complement strand
GGATGATGGTATTCCATATGCCTCCCTCTGATGAGGGAGGCGGCTCCGAAGGAGCCGGAGGGAGAGAAACCATTTTCTGTCTCTCCCCCAGTCTCGCTGACGCTCGACAGCCCCCTCGTCAGAGGGGGCCTATGGCCCAGCAACCCAATATCCCTGTGGGGGCCGCCGCCCTCGGCGGCCCTCTGAGAGCCTCCCCTTGAGGGGAGGTGGCACCGCCGCAGGCGGTGACGGAGAGGTGTCCAACGGGCCGCCCAGTGTGCGGCCCCGCAGCGTTAAGAAAATGTGCCAGTGGCACATTTTTAGCGTAGGCCGCAGCAGCTATGCTGCGAGGAAAGGGCAGTCCATTAGAAGCTTCGTAAGGGCGGGACACTGGCCCGCCCGTATTTGGGCGCACACACAGGTGCGCCCCTACCGGTGTTTTGCTGCCCCTTGTGGTCTGCGGCACTTGCTAAAATGCATCAGGACATATCGTCCTAAAACACAATGGTACACATTGCATTCAGCTATAATTGGCTCGGATACACCCAATTACATGACAAAAAAAGGTAACGATAATGACGAAACAGGAGTTCTCTAAATGTATGCAGGAAACCTTACAGGATCTGCGGGAAGATGCTGCCCTACTTCAACTGACTCTGCTGGGCGCTCAGGCTTCCATAGACAAGCTGACCCTGAACTGTCTGCTGCGGTTGACCGACTATCTGAAGCAGCACGTGGAGGACATGAATACCCTTTGCAGCGGTCAAGCCGCAAATGTATCCATGACTCCTCCTTGAGGCGGGCGGCTCTGGGAGCCGCCCCTACGGCAGAGCCTTCCAATATCCTTGTGGGGCCGCCGCCCTCGGCGATCTATGCAGCTTTGCAAAAAGGGGTCCCCGCCGAAGCCCAGCGAAGCGGGTTCGGTGGGGAGAGGAGGCGCAGCGAAGTGAACGAGTTTTCGCCATGGGCGGAAACGAGTGATACGGAGCTTGTGCCGACGATGTAGGGGCGCACCTATGTGTGCGCCCGTATCACACCTCATCCGTCTGCCCTGCGGGCAGCCACCTTCCCCTCAAGGGGAAGGCTTTGGGAATGATCCGTTATCAATTATCCATTATCAATTCTCAATTGTCACCCTTCATCATCCAGCTTCAGCACCGTCATAAACGCCTCGGTAGGCATCTGCACCGTACCCAGAGAACGCATCTTCCTCTTGCCGCCCCACACGGCGCCGCCGTGCGGGGACCCCTTTGTGTATTTTAATGCTCGGCGGAAATGAATTCCGCCTGCGCAATTGTCCGCTTCGCTCCGAATTTACGGCGCAATGCGCCGCCCCGCTGTGCGGGGCCCCGGAAGGCAAGCGAAGATGCGCTTACCCCTCATCATCCAATTTGAGCACCGCCATGAACGCCTCGGTAGGCATCTGCACCGTACCGAGACTCCGCATCTTCTTCTTGCCTTCCTTCTGCTTTTCCAGCAGCTTCTTCTTGCGGGTGATGTCGCCGCCGTAGCACTTGGCCAGCACGTCCTTGCGCAGGGCCTTGATGGTCTCACGGGCAATGATCTTGCCGCCAATGGCGGCCTGAATGGGCACCTCAAACATCTGGCGGGGAATGTTCTCCTTCAGCTTCTCGCAGATGCGGCGGGCCCGCTTGTAGGCCTTCTCCCGATGGGCAATGAAGGACAGGGCGTCCACCTGATCGCCGTTGAGGAGCAGATCCACCTTCACCAGATCGGAGGGGCGGTACTCGTCCAGCTCGTAGTCCAGAGACGCATAGCCACGGGTCTTGGCCTTCAAGGTGTCGAAAAAGTCGTAAATGATCTCATTCAGGGGCATCAGATAATGAAGTTCCACCAGATTGGTGTCCAGATACTGCATATCCTTATACTCGCCCCGCCGCTCCTGACACAGGGGCATGATATTGCCCACATAGTCCGGAGGGGAGATGATGGACACCTTGACATAAGGCTCCTTGGCCTCGGAGATGTGGCCGGGGTCGGGATAGTTGTGGGGATTATCCACCTTGACCACGGAGCCATCGGTCTTGGTGACCTCGTAGATGACGGAGGGCAGCGTGGTGACCAGATCCAGATCGAACTCACGCTCCAGCCGCTCCTGAATGATCTCCATATGGAGCATACCCAAAAAGCCGCAGCGGAAGCCGAAGCCGAGGGCGATGGAGGATTCCGGCTCGAAGGACAGGGAGGCGTCGTTGAGCTGGAGCTTCTCCAGCGCATCACGCAGATCGGGGTACTTGGAGCCGTCCTCGGTGTACACACCGCAGTACACCATGGGCTGCACGGGGCGGTAGCCGGGCAGAGCCTCGGCGGTGGGGCGCTCGGCCTCGGTGATGGTATCGCCCACACGGGTGTCCTTCACGTTCTTGATGGAGGCGGTGAAGTTGCCTACCTCGCCCGCCCGCAGCTCCTTGGCGGACTCCATGCCGATGGGGCGCAGATAACCGCAGTCCAGCACGTTGTACTGTGCGCCGGAGGCCATGAGCTTCACCTGCATACCGGGGCGGAGGGTGCCCTCCATCACACGGAAGTACACGATGACGCCCAGATAGGGATCATACTGGCTGTCAAAAATAAGAGCCTTCAGGGGGGCATTCGGGTCGCCCTTGGGGGCGGGGACGTTGTGGACGATGTCCTCCAGCACGGACTGGATGTTGATGCCCATCTTGGCGGAAATTTCGGGGGCGTCCAGAGCGGGCAGGCCGATGATGTCCTCGATCTCCTGCTTTACCCGCTGGGGGTCGGCAGCAGGCAGGTCGATCTTGTTGAGGACGGGGCGGATCTCCAGATCGTGATCCAGCGCCAGATAGGTGTTGGCCAGGGTCTGGGCCTCCACGCCCTGGGCAGCGTCCACCACCAGGATCGCACCCTCACAGGCTGCCAGCGAGCGGGACACCTCGTAGTTGAAGTCCACATGGCCCGGCGTGTCGATGAGGTTGAGGCAGTAGGTCTCGCCGTCCTCAGCCTGATAGTCCATGCGGACGGCACGGGCCTTGATGGTGATGCCACGCTCACGCTCCAGCTCCATGTTGTCCAGAAGCTGGGACTCCATCTGCCGCTGCTCCACTGCCCCGCAGATCTCGATCATGCGGTCGGACAGGGTGGATTTTCCGTGGTCGATGTGGGCGATAATAGAAAAGTTTCGAATCTTGGATTGGTCAGTCATATGAAAATACCTCATTTTACATTCTCACGATGGGTGGACATCTGCCCGTTCAGCCGCTCACCACACACATGGATGATCTGCATGAGGGACTGGTAAGTGCCCGGATAGGCGGCAGACATGGCATCGTGGGACATGGGCGGGAAATCTCCGTCCTTTCGCTCCGATGCCAGCGCCTCCACATATTCCGTCTCGCTGAAGATCAGGTCCGCTCTGGGCAGGCCGCCCAGAAAGTGTGCACTGGGCACGGCGAAGAAGCTCTCGTTCTCATTGGGGCTGGCCCGATGGAGGTGGCGGAACAGGATGTACACCGTGGTGGACAGATAGTTGGCCGCCGACGTGATGGCCCACTTGCTGCCCAGCTTGCCCAGCAGGTCGAACAGGACGCTGACCGAGTTGACCACCAGCTTTTTGGCCAGCGTAGCCATCACCGAGCCTTTCAGCACGTTGTCCCGCTCGCCGGACACATCGTACAGCGTGTCCACGTCCAGAATGGTGGTGCCGTCACGGCTCATGGAGCGGCCCAGCAAAAAGTCTGACGACACGTTATAAAAATCGCACGCCTTCACCACAAAGTTCAGGCCCGGTTCCCGCACCCCGTTCTCATAGTGGGACAGCAGCGCCTGGGAAATGCCCAGCTCCACCGCCGCCTGCCGCTGGGAAATGCCCTTTTCCTGCCGCAGCAGCGCCAGCGTCCGTGCAAAATCAGCATTCATACCTTTTCCTCTCTTTCTGTTACGGCAACACAATGACAATATGTATAGTATAGACCCAAAATTACCGATTGTAAATACCCTCTGCGCGGCGGGAAGCGGGTAATTACTTCTTCGTAACTACTTGAAAATGACTTGGGTTGGTGCTACATTTATAATAGCTTTATACAGGGTTACCGTATCATAACAGAAAGATTTTGGAGGTAATGTCATGTTTGGCAAACTGATCGAAAAGCTCAAGGCCGACCCGAAGAAGATCGTCTTTACCGAGGGCACCGACCCCCGCATTCTGGAGGCTTCCGCCCGTCTGCTGTCCGCTTCTTTCCTCACCCCCGTGCTGGTGGGCAACGTGGACGAGGTGAAGGCCGCCGCAGAGAAGGCCGGCTTCAACATCAACGGCGCCATCATCCTCGATCCCGCCACCTATGAGGGCATGGACGAGATGGTGTCCATCATGGTGGAGCTGCGCAAGGGCAAGATGTCCGCCGACGAGTGCCGTGCCGCCCTGATGAAGGGCAACTACTTCGGCACCATGCTGGTGAAGATGGGCGTGGCCGACTGCCTGCTGGGCGGCGCCACCTACTCCACCGCCGACACGGTGCGTCCCGCCCTGCAGCTCATCAAGACCAAGCCGGGCAACAAGATCGTGTCCTCCTGCTTTATCATGGTGCGTCCCGGCGCCTCCGGCGGCAACGAAGTGCTGGCCATGGGCGACTGCGCCATCAACATCAAGCCCAGCGACGACGAGCTGGTGGAGATCGCCATGGAGTGCGCCAAGTGCGCCCGCACCTTCGGCGTGGATCCCAAGGTGGCCATGCTGTCCTACTCCACCAAGGGCTCCGGCAAGGGTGAGGACGTGGACAAGATGCGCTCCGCCTGCGAGAAGATCAAGGCCCTCAACCCCGACTTCCCCGTGGACGGCGAGATGCAGTTCGACGCCGCCGTGTCCCCCACCGTGGGTCAGCTCAAGTTCCCCGGCTCCGAGGTGGCGGGCTACGCCAACACCTTTATCTTCCCCGACATCAACGCCGGCAACATCGGCTACAAGATCGCCCAGCGCCTGGGCAACTTCGATGCCTACGGCCCCATCCTGCTGGGTCTGAACGCTCCCATCAACGACCTTTCCCGCGGCTGCAACGCACAGGAAGTTTATTCCATGGCTATCATCACCGCAGCTCTGGCTGAATAAAATTATAGAAGAAAGACCGCGCAGGCGGTCTTTCTTTTTCCTAAGGAGGGTTTTGTATGTTTTGTCCGTCCTGTGGCACACAGCTGCCGGACAATGTCCGTTTTTGCACCCGTTGCGGGGCAAAAGTGGCGCTGCCCGTTGGAGTAACGGAAGAAAAGAAGCCGTTCAATGTGGCTATGGCAGTTGTGCTGGCGGTTTACACTTTGAGCTTTTTCCTTGTGGGAGAAATCTCTGAAGTGATCATTTCTGTGCTGGGGCTCATTGCGGCCGTGGTGCTTTGGGCCACGGGTGTGATTAAAAAAGATGCCTTAAGCTGGGAGGGGTTGTGCCTTCCCGGAGTGGTGGCAGGGCTGACCCTTGCCCGGATTGTGGGTTTTTGGGCGCTGCGCCGCTATGCCTATTTCTTTTTGGG
>JAZNQA010000068.1:0-22419 GCA_045589915.1 Candidatus Enterenecus sp. | reverse complement strand
TCTGTTCCACCATATGCAGGATCTGTCCTTTTCTTTCTACGACAGGAACCGTACCGGCCAGCTCATGAGCCGTGCCACCAACGACCTGTTTGAGATCACCGAGCTGGCCCACCACGGGCCGGAGGATCTGTTCATCTCGCTGGTCACCCTCATCGGCGCCTTCTGCCTGATGCTGTCCATCCAGTGGAAGCTGGCTCTCATCGTGTTTGCGGTGGTGCCCATTTTCGTGGTGTTCACCATCATCCAGCGGCGGCGGATGGTAAAGGCATCGCTGCAGGTGAAGCAGAATATGGCGGGCATCAACGGCCAGTTGGAGTCGGCCATTTCGGGTATGCGCACCGCCAAGGCCTTTGCCAACGAGGATGCGGAGGGGGAAAAGTTCCGTCAGTCCAACGACCAGTTCAAGAGCGCCAAGCGGGGCTATTACAAGGCCATGGGCGCTTACCAGGCCGGACTGGAGTTCGCCCTCCCCCTGATGAATGTACTCACCATCACCGCAGGGGGCTTTTTCCTGATGCGGGGCGAAATGGATCTCGTAGATCTGGTCACCTTCACCCTGTATATCTCCACCTTCCTCACCCCGGTGCGCAAGCTGGCCGCCTTCGTGGAGCAGTTTCTCAACGGTATGGCAGGCTTCAAGCGGTTTGTGGAGCTGATGCGGGTGGAGCCCGCGGTGAAGGATGCGCCCGACGCCAAGGTGATGGACACCGCCCAAGGGGACATCCTCATCGACGACGTATCCTTCCATTATGACGAGGGGGAAGAAGTGCTGGATCACGTATCCATCCACATCCCTCAGGGGCAGACGGTGGCGGTGGTGGGTCCCTCCGGCGGCGGCAAGTCCACCCTGTGCCAGCTCATCCCCCGATTTTACGATGTCACCGAAGGGCGTATTCTGGTGGACGGGCAGGATGTCCGCTCCCTCACCCAGCACTCCCTGCGCTGCAACATCGGCATCGTACAGCAGGATGTGTTCCTGTTTGCCGGTACCATCTATGATAACATCTGTTACGGCCGTCCCGGTGCCTCCGAGGCGGAGGTGATGGAGGCTGCCAGGCGGGCAGAGATCTATGACGACATTATGGATATGCCCGACGGTTTCCAGACCTATGTGGGCGAGCGGGGCGTGATGCTCTCCGGCGGGCAGAAGCAGCGGATCTCCATCGCCCGCATCTTCCTGAAGGATCCCCCCATCCTCATTTTGGACGAGGCCACCTCTGCCCTGGACTCGGTCACCGAGGCCCGCATCCAGTCCGCCTTTGACGAGCTGGCACGGGGACGCACCACCCTCATCATCGCCCACCGCCTGTCCACCATCCGCAATGCCCACCGCATCCTCGTGGTGGACGACAACCGCATCGTGGAGGAGGGCACCCACGAGGAGCTGCTGGCGGCAGGGGGCGAATACGCCCGGCTGTACAACGCCCAGAAGAGTGTGTCGCTATGAACAAAACAGAACTGCTGAACAAATTCTCCAAAGACCCGGAGGAGCGCATGGTGCTGGCACGGGTACTGGATCAGATGGAGCGCACTCAGAGCCGCTCCATCCCCTGCGCCACCCAGTTCCTCTCCCCCGCCCAGCGGGCAGCGGCGGAGCCCATCTTAGCCGCCTGCGGGCACCCAAAGCACCTGTTTTGGGGCGGCTACGAGGGGGCGGAGCGGACGGTGTGCATCTTCCTCCCCGACTGGCTGGAGGGAGAGGATGTCCCCAAGGGAGAGGACGATCCCACCGCAGCGGTGGAGGCGCTGTTCCCGCCCGGTGCAGAGCTCACCCACCGTGACCTGCTGGGCGGTCTGATGGGCATCGGGCTCACCCGTGAAAAGGTGGGCGATCTCATCGTGGGAGAAGCCTCCGCCCAGATCGTGGCGCTGAAAGAGGCCGTTCCCATCATCCTGTCCCAGTTCGATCAGGCGGGCCGCCACCGGCTGCGGCTGCGGGAGCTGCCCCTGTCGGAGCTTGCCCCCGCCCCGGTGCAGATCAGGCTGGTGAAGGACACGGTGGCCACCCTCCGGCTGGACGCCGTGCTGTCCTCCGGCTTCTCCATCGCACGGGGCAAAGCCGCCGACCTCATCAGCGGCGGACGGGTATCGGTGAATCATCGGGAATGCACCAAGTCGGACAAGGCGGTGGCCGAGGGGGATGTCCTCACCTGCCGTGGCTTGGGCAAATGCGTGTTGAAAACGGTAGGCGGTCAATCACGAAAGGGCCGCATCATCATTGAGATCGAGAGGTATGTATAAATGGAACAGGCAAAGATCGACCGCATCAACGAATTTGCCCGCCGGGTCAAGGCGGGCGAGACCCTCACCCCGGAGGAGCAGGCAGAGCGTGACGCTCTGCGGCGGGAGTATATCGACAGCGTGAAAGCCAGTCTGGTGGGACATTTGGACAACACCTACATTATGGACACCGACGGCACCAAGCGCAAACTGAATAAAAAGTAACAAAAAATGACCGTCTGCATAGCAGACGGTCATTTTTATCTCCAATCAGTCAGCCTGAGCAACCACGTTGGTGGCACGCACGCCCTTGGCGCCGCGGGGATCGGGCTCGGTCTCAAAGGAGACCTTCTGACCCTCGATGAGCTTCTTATAGCCCTCAGCCACGATGGCGGAGAAGTGGACAAACACGTCCTCGGAGCCGTCGTCGGGGGTGATGAAGCCGTAGCCCTTCTCAGCGTTGAACCATTTCACGATACCAGTCATTTTGAATTTCCTCCTGATGAGATAGATTGCGGTTTTGAGGCAAAAAGAGAAGCACGCCTTCCATGTACGAAAGGCGTGCCATAACAGTTCATACATCAAAACAACGTGCTTAGTATACCATCCGCACCTGCCGCTGTCAAGAATTTTCGGCGGCGGGTATCCCGAAGAATCGACAGCCGTTTTCCAGCGTGATGCGGGCGCACTCCTCCACGGTAATGCCCTTGATCTCGGCCAGCTTTTCGCAGGTGTGGAGCACATATCCGGAGTCATTGCGCTTGCCCCGATGGGGCACGGGAGCCATGTAGGGGCTGTCCGTTTCGATCATGAGCCGCTCCAGCGGGATGGCCTGCGACACCTCCACCGCCTTGCGGGCGTTGTGGTAGGTGAGCACTCCGGTGAAGGAGATCATCCACCCCAGCGCCACCAGCTCCTCCGCCATTTCCACGCTGCCGGAGTAGCAGTGGAACACGCCCCGCACATTGGGGAACTCCTTGACGATGGCCAGGGTGTCCCCGTGGGCCTCCCGGTCATGGACGATGACGGGCAGACCCAGCTCCTCCGCCAGCGCAAGCTGCGCCCGAAAGAATTTCTTTTCCTTCTCCCGTCCAGCCTCGTCCTTCACCCAGTAGTAGTCCAGCCCGATCTCACCAATGGACACCACCTTGGGACTGGCCGCCAGCGCCCGAATTTCCTGGAGGTCGGACAGTTCCGCCCCTTCCAGCTCCTCCGGGTGGAAGCCCACGGCGGCATAGAGGAAGGGATATTTCCCCGCCAGCTCCACCGCCATGCGGCTGGAGGGCAGATCACACCCCGGATTGACCACCAGGGACACGCCCCGTGCAGGCAGGCCGGAGAGCACCTCGTCCCGATCGTCGTTAAACTGGCGGGAATCATAATGGGCATGGGTATCAAACAGCATCGGTATGCCTCCTCAGGAAAAAGGCCGGACAGGTGTCCGGCCTTTTATCACGGTTTATTCAACAGGGCGCTCAAAGACCAGATCAATGCACTTCAGCCCGCCGTGGCCGGTAAATTCAGTGGGGATATACCCCACGTACCGCCAGCCGTTTTGGGCCTCCCGATCAATGATGGCACGGTGTGCAGCGTCCATATTGTTCATCCAGAAGCCGCCGCCCACATCCAGCGAAATGTATTGGTACTCGTACATAGGGTCATCCTCCTGTTTTCAGTCTGTCAGCACAGCTTGGCGCCGGCGGGGATGGCATCATCCACCATGAGCAGGTTGAGCTTCTCCTCGCCCTTCTCGGTGTGAACGGCGGAGAGGAGCATACCGCAGCTCTCCTGACCCATCATCTTGCGGGGGGGCAGGTTGACGATGGCCACCAGGGTCTTGCCCACCAGCTGCTCCGGCTTGTACCACTTGGCGATGCCGGAGAGGATCTGCCGGTCGGTGCCGGTGCCGTCGTCCAGGGTGAACTTGAGCAGCTTCTCGCTCTTCTTCACGTTCTCGCAGGCCTTGACCTTCACGGCACGGAAGTCGGACTTGCAGAAGGTGTCAAAGTCCACGCTCTCGGTGGCAAGGGGCTCGATCTCCAGGGCGGGCATGGCCTCACGGCGGGCGGCCTCGGCAGCCTCCTCCAGCTCGGCCAGCGCCTTGTCCATGTCCACACGGGGGAACAGATTCTCACCCTTGGAGGGGGTGGCGGTATCGGACAGAGAGCCCCACACGGCGGCGCTGTCCCAATCACGGCAGCACTCGCAGGCGCCGATCTGGTCAAACAGCTTGGCCATGCTCTCCGGCATAAAGGGGATGAGGAGCACGCCGCAGATACGGGTGGTCTCCAGCAGGTTGTACATCACATGGGCCAGCCGCTTGCCGTTGGCCTCCATGTCCTTGGCCAGCGCCCAGGGAGCGTTCTCGTCGATGTACTTGTTGGCCCGCTGGATGACCTCGAACACCTCGTCCAGCGCCTTGTGGGGAGCGTAGGCATCCATGGCCTGCTGGTACTTGTTCCGCAGGGCGGCAGTCATCTCCTTCAGCTCGGTGTCAAAGGACTGGGGCTCGGCCCACTCCTTGCAGCCGCCGGGCAGAGTGCCGCCGAAGTACTTGCCCACCATGGCGGTGGTGCGGGACACCAGATTGCCCAGATCGTTGGCCAGATCCACATTGATGGTGTTGATGAGCCGCTCGTTGGAGAAGTTGCCGTCGGAGCCGAAGGGGAAGGTGCGCATCAGGAAGAAACGCAGGGCGTCCACACCAAACTTCTCGGCCAGAATGTAGGGGTCCACCACGTTGCCCTTGGACTTGGACATTTTGCCTCCGTCCAGCAGCAGCCAGCCGTGACCAAACACCTTCTTGGGCAGGGGCATCTCCATGCTCATGAGCATGGCCGGCCAGATGATGGAGTGGAAGCGGACGATCTCCTTGCCCACGATGTGGACATCGGCGGGCCAGAACTTGTCGTAGTCATCGTACTTGTCGTTGAACAGGCCCAGCGCCGTGGTGTAGTTGAACAGAGCATCCACCCACACATAGACCACGTGGCCGGGGTCGAAGTCCACGGGCACGCCCCAGGTGAAGGAGGTGCGGGACACGCACAGATCCTCCAGACCGGGCTTGATGAAGTTGTTCACCATCTCGTGGACACGGCTGCGGGGCTCCAGAAAATCGGTGTTCTCCAGCAGATCCTGCACACGGTCGGCATACTTGGACAGGCGGAAGAAGTATGCCTCCTCCTCGGCATCCTGCACATCACGTCCGCAGTCGGGGCACTTGCCGTCCACCAGCTGGGTCTCGGTCCAGAAGGCCTCGCAGTCCTTGCAGTACTTGCCCTTGTAGGTGCCCTTGTAGATGTCGCCCTTGTCGTACATGGCCTTGAAGATCTTCTGGATGGCGGCCACATGGTAGTCATCGGTGGTGCGGATGAATCGGTCGTTGGAGATGTTCATCAGCTTCCACAGGTCGAGTACGCCCCGCTCGCCCTGCACGATCCTGTCCACGAACTCCTGGGGGGACACGCCGGCGGCAGCAGCCTTGGCCTCGATCTTCTGGCCGTGCTCATCGGTGCCGGTGAGGAACATCACCTCGCAGCCCTGAAGCCGCTTGTAGCGGGCGATGGCATCGGTGGCCACGGTGCAGTAGGCGTGGCCGATGTGCAGCTTATCAGAGGGGTAATAGATGGGGGTGGTGATATAAAACTTCTTCTGTTCAAACATTTCCGTGTTCCTCCTGTATCTCTTGGTCACGATCCGGCCCGACGGCAGGTTCAGCCGCGGGCGGGTATTCCACATTGAGGGGCAGCCGCCACAGCACAGCCAGCGCCGCCAGCGTCTGGGACATGAGCAGCAGGGCGCTGCCGGTATCCCAAATGCCTGCCAGGGACACGACGGACAAGATCACCGTCATACCCGCCAGCCACAGCGTCCGCCGGGTATAGGGCGCTCCCACCGCAAGTCCGGCACATTCCATATAAAACAGCATACCGCCGATGATGGCCAGCAGCATGGGCACATAATCCCACAGCACCGGGTCAGCAGCATGGCTGCGGTAATGCTCCATCAGCCACAGGCAACTGTTGATGGCGGGCAGGGCGATCATCGCCTCACCCTTGCTGCGCCCGATGCCACGGTAGCGGGCCTGTGCCGCCAGCACCAGACCGATGCAGGCCGCCACCGCCGTCACCGCCGTGAACATGAGTAGCAGCCCGTTGTTGCCGCTGCCCACCGCCTGAAAGCGGTTGCGCAACCGCACCCCCTGCATCAGCAGGCTGGGGGCGGCGGCAAAGGCCAGAACGGCGGCCATCACCGTCAGGGTCAGGCAGGTGAAATCCTTGGGTGCGATCATCGCCCCCGTTCTCGCATTGCGGGGCAGGGGCACTTCCTTCTGCGTAACCGCCAGGATCATCAGCAGCGCCGCCCCGATGACCAGCACACACACCAGCGCCACGGAGGCGGGTGCCATGGGGATGGGCAGCTCCAGCTCCCCCTCAAAGGCGGTGGTGAGCTGCCAGCGCCGCAGGGCGGCGCCTGCCACTGCCGCCACCACGGTGCACAGCAGCCACATCCAGCGTCTGGAACGCTTTTGCTTCATCTCATCATCGCCCCCTCTCACAGAAATCCGAAGTCAGAAAAGGGGTACAGCACCATCACGGCCCGACCGATGACGCATCGGGCATCAATGATGCCGATGTCGGGATAGCGGCTGTCCGCCGACTCGTTGCGGTTATCACCCATGACGAAGATGCATCCCTCCGGCACGGTGACCTGACTGTTCCAGATGCCGTAGGAGGGCACCAGCATGGGTTCTCTCACATAGTCCTCCTGCAGCTTCACTCCATCCACATAGACGGCGCTCTCGGTGTAGTCAATGGACACGGTCTGCCCCTCGGTGGCGATGACACGCTTCACGATGGAGTCCGACTGATAGGACTCCTTGGTGAGCACCACCACGTCCCCCTGCTTGGGGGTATAGCCCAGGGACCACACCAGCATGGCATCCCCGTTGTGGAGGGTGTTCTGCATGGAGGGGCCGCTGACCACAATGATGCGGGCCATAAAAGTGAAGATCAGGATGAGCACCGCCAGCACCAGTACCAGAGTGCGGATATTCTGGTACAGCTCACCGCCGGTGGCCTCCCGCCGGGCAGCACGCTTTCCACCCCTGCGGCTTCTGGCCACGGGCTGCCCGGTTTGTTCTGTTCTGTTGTCCGATTCGTTCGACATTGACGGTTATTCCTCCGTTCCCTCATGGGGGGCAGCAGGCTGCGTATAGACCTGCTGGAACTGCTTGGCGTCCATGGTCTCATGCTCCAGCAGGAATTGCGCCACCTGCTCCAGCTTATCCCGGTCACGGCTCAAGATCTCACGGCAGCGGGCATAGGCCTCGTCCAGCAGGCGCCTGACCTCGCTGTCGATGAGGGCGGCAGTCTCCTCGGAATAGGGCTTGGCCTGCGCCATAGACCGGCCGATGAACACCTCATCATGCTCGGACGAGAAGGTGACGTTGCCCAGCTTCTCGCTCATGCCGTACTTGGTCACCATGTCACGGGCGATGGCGGTGGCACGCTGCAGATCGCTCACGGCACCGGTACACACGAAGCCCAGCGCCTGTTCCTCGGCGCACCGTCCGCCCAGCAGGGTGGACAGGGTCTCCACCAGCCGCTGGCGGGTGACGTGGCCCCGATCCTCCTGGGGACGGCTGATGGTCATGCCGGCGGCCTGACCACGGGGCACGATGGTGATCTGCTGCACCGGGTCCTGGGTGGGCAGCGCACGGCTGACCACGGCGTGGCCCGCCTCGTGATAGGCGGTGATGCGGCGATCCTCCGCCAGCCGCTCCCGGCTCTTCTTCTCCGGGCCGGCGATGACCTTGATCACCGATTCCTGCACATCAGACAGGGTGATAAAGGGCTGGCTCTTGCGGGCGGCCAGCAGCGCCGCCTCGTTCATCAGGTTTTCCAGATCGGCGCCGGTGAAGCCGGTGGTCTCACGGGCGATCTCCTTCAGATCCACATCCTCGGCCAGCGGCTTTCTGCGGCTGTGGACACGGAGGATCTCCTCTCTCCCCTTCATGTCGGGGTGTCCCACATAGATCTGCCGGTCGAACCGGCCGGGGCGCAGCAGCGCAGGATCCAGAATATCCTGCCGGTTGGTGGCAGCCAGCACGATGACCCCCTCGTTGGCGGCAAAGCCGTCCATCTCCACCAGAAGCTGGTTGAGGGTCTGCTCACGCTCGTCATGACCGCCGCCCAGGCCCGCTCCGCGCTGACGGCCCACGGCATCAATCTCATCAATGAACACGATGGCGGGGGACTCCTTCTTGGCCTGATCGAACAGGTCACGGACACGGCTGGCGCCCACGCCCACATACAGCTCCACAAAGTCGGAGCCCGAAATGGACAGGAAACGCACCCCCGCCTCACCTGCCACGGCCTTGGCCAGCAGGGTCTTGCCGGTGCCCGGAGGGCCCACCAGCAGCACGCCCTTGGGGATGCGGGCGCCCAGATCGGTAAACTTCTGGGGGTCACGGAGGAAGTCCACCAGCTCCTGCAGTTCCTCCTTTTCCTCGTCGGCACCGGCCACGTCGGCGAAGGTGACCTTACTGTTTGCCTGACCGTTGATGACCCGTGCCTGACCAAAGCGGCTGGGGCCGCCCTGACCGCCCTGAGCGTTGTGCTGCCGCAGGGCCATCATCCACCAGATGATCATCACCAGCACCACCGACACGATGGCCGGCAGCACCACCAGCAGCCAGTCCGGCATATGGCTCTTCTGCTCAAACTCGTAGCCGGTGAGGATGTCCGCTTCCTTCTGGCGCTGGATGAGCTCGCCCAGATCGGCATGGAACAGCTCCAGATCGGCCAGCTTGTGGTAGGCGGTGCCGCCGTCCTTGAGGTTGAGGGTCACCACATCCTTGCTGCTGACGTGGAAGGACGTCACCTGCTCGGCGGTGAAGTAGTCCACCATGGCAGAATAGGTGACATAGCCCTGCCGGCGGCTGCCGGCCATTGCCGTGATGCCCCACACCAGCAGCAGCAGGATGGCAATATAAACGATGATCCCACGAAAACGATTGGTTTGCTTCACAGTTTATCCCTCTTACTCTCCGCCGTATACACCCGGCTTCAAAATTCCCACATAGGGCAGGTTGCGATACTTCTCATTATAGTCCAGACCATAGCCCACCACAAAGGCATCGGGGATGGTGAAGCCCACATAATCGGCATGGATGGGCTTGGCACGGCGGTCGGGCTTGTCCATCAGGGTGCAGATCTTGATGGAGGCAGGTCTGCGCACCCGCAGCACATCCATCAGATAGTACAGGGTGTTGCCCGAATCCAGAATATCCTCCACAATGATGAGGTGCTTGCCCTCGATGGAGTCGGACAGATCCTTCTTGATCTCCACCTGGCCGGAGCTGCTGGTGCCCGCACCGTAGGAGGACACCGCCATGAAGTCCACCGTCATGGGCAGGTCGATGGCACGGGTCAGGTCTGCCATAAAGATGTAGGAGCCACGCAGAACGCAGGCCAGCACGATGTCCTTCCCTGCGTAATCGGCGGCGATCTGCTCGCCCAGCTCCTTCACCCGCCGGCGAAGCTGCTCCTCGTGATATAAAACCTCCTGCACATCCTGATGCATGGTATGCATGGTCATTCTCCTTCTTTCATGATGATGTGGCGGCACAGCTCCCCCGGAGCTGCCAGCGCCTCTTTGTGGGGGCCCAGCCCCCCCGCCGCAGCCGCCATGTCCCCCGATGCCAGAATGGGCACCAGCTCACGGCGGTGGTGGGGGATGCGCCCCTCTATCATCAGTTTTTTGACTGTTTTACAGGGTCGGCTGCCCAGGCGCAGCTCGTCCCCCTCCTGTCGGGAGCGGATGAGGTAGCCCCCCTCCTTCAGGTAGAACTCCTCCCGGCTCACATAGGCCTTGGCGGGGCAGATAGCGGGCTGGCTGCAGATGATCCATGTTCCCCAGCGGCATTCACCCTCCGTCAGCGGCATGGGTTGGGGCGGCTGGCACACCTTGGCGGAAGCCAGCAGCAGCTTGTCATACACCCGCCGTGCCACGCAGCCGGGCAGATCCAGCCGGGCAGAGGGATCCTCCCCGCCGCACAGCGTGAGCACCCCTTCCAGATGGACGGCCTGCGCACCGCCCCCCACCTGCCGCACCAACTGCGCCAGCGCCCGCAGGGCGATGGGGCGGGGTGCGTCCAGCAGAGCGGCAGCGGAGATGCTCATGCCCCCATCATCCTCCTCGGCCAGCGCTGCCAGCGCTGCCCCCTGGCGGGACAGCTCGGCCTCATCCTCCCTCAACCGGGCGGCGGTCTGACCCATATGCTCCACTGCACGGGGGTTCAGCTCCTCCAGCAGGGGGATGAGCTGATGGCGCACCCGGTTGCGGGTATAGCTTGGGTCGGCGTTGGTCTCGTCCTCCACATGGGGGACGCCGTGGGCGGTGAGATAATCTTCGATCTCCGTGCGGGTGACGGACAGCATGGGGCGCACCAGCAGCCCACGCCGCTCCGGGATGCCGGTGAGACCCTTCAGCCCGCTGCCCCGAATGAGGTTCATCAGCACGGTTTCGGCGTTATCTCCGGCGTGGTGTCCGGTGGCGATGAGGGCGCAGCCCTCCCGCTCCGCCGTTTCCTCCAGAAAGGCGTAGCGCATCTGGCGGGCGGTCTCCTCCACCCCCTGCCCCAGCAATTCCGCCTGCGCCGCCACATCCCCCCGCCCCACGGTGAGGGGGATATTGTGGGCATCGCACCAGCGGCGGACAAAGTCCTCGTCCCGCTGTGCGGTATCCCGCAGGGTGTGGTTATAGTGGGCGCAGCAGACGGGACAGCCCCCCTCCAGCAGCCGACACAGCAGATACATGGAGTCCCCGCCGCCGGACAGGGCGCACAGCACCGTTGTCCCTTGGGGGATCAGGTCAAAGCGAAAACCATCCGCCATTTAGTAATCCTCTTCGTCATAATTGTACGCCAGATTACGGAACGTAGTGAATTCAGGCCGCCACTCCAGCATGACGGTACCCGTCTCGCCGTGGCGGTTCTTGGCCACGATGCACTCGGCCACGTTGGGATTCTCGGTATCCTCCTCGTAGTAGCTCTCCCGGTGGATGAACATAACGATGTCGGCATCCTGCTCGATGGCGCCCGACTCACGCAGGTCGGACAGCATGGGCCGCCGCTGACCGGCGGCACGGTTCTCATTGGCACGGGAGAGCTGGGACAGGCAGATGACGGGCACGTTGAGCTCCTTGGCCATCAGCTTCAGGGAGCGGGACATATCGGACACGATCTGCTGCCGGTTGTCACTGGCACGGGTGGTGCCGCTGGCAGAGGTCATGAGCTGGAGGTAGTCCACGATGACCAGCCCCAGATCCTTGATGCGGCGGCACTTGGCGTTCATATCCGCCACCGACAGGGAGGCGTCGTCATCAATGTAGATCCTGGTCTGGCTGAGGGTGGCCACCGACATGGCCACCCGTGCCCACTCCTCCTCGCCGCTGATGCGACCGGTGAGCAGCTTTTTGTTGTCCACCAGCGATTCGGTGGAGATCAGGCGCATACCAAGCTGCTCCCGGCTCATTTCAAGGGAGAATACGGCCACATTTTTGCCCGAATGTTTGCCCGCCTCCAGACCGATGTTGAGAGCCAGGGAGGTCTTGCCCATGCCGGGTCGGGCGGCCAGAATGATGAGGTCGGAGTTGTTCAGGCCGGAAATGCGCCGGTCAAGGTCGATGAGGCCGGTGGAAATGCCGGGGAACTCATCGCCGGAAGCCTGCCGCTCCTTGATGGTGTCCCACACCTGACCCATAACGGTGGAGATGTGAGCCATGCCCTGAGAGGAGCGTCCCTGCCGGATGGCATAGATACGCTGCTCCGCAGCCTCCAGGATCTGCTGGGCGGTGCCGCCCTCGCTGCGCACCATCTCGCCCAGCTCACCGGCCGTCTCACCCACACGGCGCAGCAGCGCCTTGTCCGCCACAATACCGGCATATTCCAGCACGTTGGCAGCGGTGGGGGTGATCTCCATGAGCTGACGCAGGTAGCCCACGGAGGTGTTCTCGTCATACACCCCCGCCTGCTTCATGCGGTCCAGCACGGTCACCGGGTCGATGGTCTCAAACCGGTTGAACATACCGTACAACACCTGATAGATCTCACGGTTCTGCCGCAGATAGAAATCATCCGGCTCCAGACGGGAGATCACATCGGGCACGCACCGCTCGTCGATGAGCATGGAGCCCAGCACCGCCTGCTCCGCTTCCACCGAATGGGGCAGGGTGAGGTTATTCAGTTCGTCCATGATACCACCTCCGGTGAATAATGCAGAGCCAATTGATAATTGATAATAAAGGCGCAGGGGTGCACCGAGGTGTGCGCCCGATGGCGGGCGGGCCAGTGTCCCGCCCCTACGGCGCATTTTCGGGATGCTTCGTAGGGGCCGATGCCCACATCGGCCCGCAACCACCACGGCAAGGGCAGAGCCCTTGCCCTGCGGAGTGCGGTTATGCCGTAGGGGCGGGTCCCAGACCCGCCCGTGTAGGCCGCCGGAGGCATATTCACCTCTCCGCCTCGCTAAGCTCGGCACCTCCCCTCAAGGGGAGGCTTTGGGCCTGCGCTGCAAACTAAAACAGTTACTTTTCCTCGATGACCATCACATGGATCGTTCCCACGACCTCATAGCCCAGCTTGCACTTGACCTCGTAGCCGCCGAAGGCCTTGATGGGGTCAGCCTGAACGATCTTGCTCTTGTTCACATCCAGCTGGAACTGCTTTTTCAGCTCCTCGGAGATCTCCTTGCTGGTGATGGAGCCAAAGATGCGGCCGCCCTGACCCGCCTTGGCACGGATCTTCACCTGGCAGCTCTTCAGCTTCTCGGCCACGGCCTCGGCCTGGGCCTTCTCTTCGGCCTCACGGGCCTTCTTGGCCTTGTCCTGCATCTTCATGGTGTTGATATTGTCGGCGTTGGCCTCCACAGCCAGCTTGCGGGGCAGGAGGAAGTTGCGGGCGTATCCGTCGGACACGTCCACCATCTGGCCCTTCTTGCCGTGGCCCTTGACGTCCTGCTGTAAAATCACTTTCATGGGTATTACCTCCTAAATTCTTATGGGAGCGGCGGCTCAGGTATGCTCCTCGCCGTCGTCGTCTTCATGGAAATAGCTGTCCAGCGCAGCGGTGAGCATCTCATTGACCTCATCCACCGTCTTGTCCGGGATCTGCGCTCCGGCGGCGCCGGCGTTGCCGCCGCCGCCCAGCGCCTCCACGATGACCTGCACATTGGTCTCATTGATGCTGCGTGCCGACAGGATGACCCGCCCATTGTCCGGGTAGAGGACAAAGGAGGTCTGGATGCCGGCAATATTGAGCAGCTCGTCCGCCGCCTGCGCCGCCGTCACCCGATTCACCGTGTGGCTCACAGGGGCAATGGCAATGTCCGGCCGGTAGGTGCGGGCGTTCTGGATAATGTCGTACTTGGCGATGGTATCGGCCAGATCGGTCTGGAACAGCTTGCGCACCGAGCCGGTGTCTCCCCCTGCCCGGCGCAGGAAGGCCGCCGCCTCGAAGGTGCGGCCGCCGGTACGCATGGTGAAGTTCTTGGTGTCCAGCATCAGACCGGCCATCAGCGCCTCCGCCTCGCCCCGCAGCAGCTCAGAGGGCTCCATGATGTAGGTGATCAGTTCGGTCACCAGCTCGCTGGCGGAGGAGGCATAGGGCTCGTGGAAGTTGAGGGCTGCGCCCTCGATATAGGTGGCTGCACGGCGGTGATGGTCGATGACCGCCACCTTGTTGCACGAGGTGAGCACCTCATGGCTGGCCACCTGTTCGGGGCGGTTGGTGTCCACCACCACCAGCAGGGAGCGGGAATCGGCCCGCAGCAGCGCCTCCTGACTGTCCAAAAAGCGGTCTGCATATTCGGGCATCCGCTCCACCCGCTGATAGAGCTCATCGGCGGGGGTGGGGGCAGTTTCCCGCACGATGTAGTGGGGCACGCCCTTCTTGCGGGCGATGGCGCACACGCCCACCGCTGCGCCCACGGCGTCCATATCGGCGGCGGAATGACCCATCACCAGCACGCAGGAGGCATCGGCCACCAGCTCGCCCAGCGCAGAGGCCATCACCCGGCTCTTGACCTTGGTGCGCTTCTCGGTTTCTTTGGCACGGCCGCCGTAGAACTCAAAGTTGAAGCGGTTTTTCAGTACCGCCTGATCGCCGCCGCGGGAGAGGGCCATCTCGGTGGACAAATTGGCGAATCGGAACAGCTCGGCAAAGCTGCCGCCGCCGGTGCCGATGCCGATGGACATGGTGACAGGGATGCCGCCGGGGCTCTGCACCGTGCGGACGCTGTCCAGAATGGAGAACTTCTCCGCCTTGTAGCGGGTGAGATACTGCTCCTCAAAGATGTACAGGTAGCGATCCCGGTTCAGGCGGTAGAGGATGCCCCCTGCATCGCCCATCCACTCCTTGAGCTTCTGGCTGATGTCGTTGAGCATGGCGGACTGCACGTTGTCCTCCTCACCCTTGATGGTGTCCTCATAGTTGTCCAGCAGCAGCACCGCCACCACGGGGCGGGTGGCACGGAAGGTATCCCGAATGCCGGCCAGCTCGGTGATGTCCAGCCAGTACACCGTGGCCAGCACACCGTCCCGACGACCTTCGGCGGTGCGGCTGACGCTGCCGAACACCTGATAGCGCCGCCCGTTCAGCACAACCTCCTCCGGGCACTCACTTTTGCCCTCCATGAGCCAGCGGGCATTGAACTGGGGCGCAAGGTCGGCCATCTTGGTGTCAAACACGCCCTCCTGACCGCCGATCACATCCAGAAAGCGGTTGTTGGACCACACCACCTCATCGGTATCGGGGCGGAACATGACCACCGGCAGAGGGCAGTTGAGGGTGCTGTCCCGGCTGGCCTCGTCCACGCTGCCCATCAGCTCGCTGAGATAGCTGGCTGCACGCTGCTTGCGGCGGTACATGGTGGCGAAGTAGACGCCGTACAAAACGGCCACGATGACCAGCTCGGCAATGGCCACATCCCGATTGCCCAGCAGGAAAGTCACAACGGCAAAGACCACCATAACAAGGAAATAAAGCCCAAACCGTGGGGCTAATATTTGAGACAGTTTTTTGCTCACGTCGGCACCTCATCTCTTCATCGGGCGCAATTCGCCACTATGGCATTCTGATAGATATATCATTATAACAAATGCAACCGATAAAAACAAGGTAAAATCCATACCCCGGATTCGGGAATTTCACCATTGCATCCCCGATAGTCTGCTGATATAATACAGGTATTCACCGCTTTAATGCGCAAAGGAGCCGATTGATATGCTCGATATTAAAATCACCCTCGCCGAGCAGCGCAAGCCTCTGCCCGACCCGGACACGCTGGTGTTCGGCAAAACCTTCACCGACCATATGTTCCTCATGGACTATCATACCGGCCAGGGCTGGCATGACGCCCGCATCGTCCCCTACGGCCCCCTGCCCATGGAGCCCTCCTGCATGGTGTTCCACTATGCGCAGGAGATCTTCGAGGGCATGAAGGCCTACCGCACTCCCGACGGTAAGATCCAGCTCTTCCGCCCCGTGGAAAATGCCCGCCGCCTCAACTCCTCCTGCCAGCGTATGTGTATGCCGGAGATCAACGAGGATGACTTTGTGCAGGCCGTCAAGGCGCTGGTGAGCGTGGAGCGGGACTGGGTGCCCAACAAGCCCGGCACCTCCCTGTATATCCGTCCCTTCCTCATCGCCACCGACTGTTCGCTGGGCGTGCACGCCTCCAACAGCTACCTGTTCGCCATCATCTGCTGTCCCGTGGGCGCCTATTATCCTGAGGGCATCAACCCCGTGAAGATCTACGTGGAGAATGAGGACGTCCGTGCCGTCAAGGGCGGCACCGGCTTCACCAAGTGCGGCGGCAACTACGCCGCCTCCATCCGTGCCGGTGAGCGGGCCCACGAGCAGGGCTACTCTCAGGTGCTGTGGCTGGACGGCGTACACCGCAAGTATATCGAAGAAGTGGGCGCCATGAACGTGCTGTTCAAGGTGAACGGCACCGTCATCACCCCGGAGCTGTCCGGCTCCGTGCTGCCCGGCATCACCCGCAAGAGCTGCCTGGAGCTGCTGCGCAGCTGGGGCGTGCCTGTGGAGGAGCGGCTGGTGTCCGCCGAAGAGCTGTTTGACGCCGCCGAGGCCGGCACGCTGGAGGAGGCGTGGGGCACCGGCACCGCCGCCGTGGTGTCCCCCATCGGTCTGCTGGCCTGGGGCGACAAGAAGATCACCGTCAGCGGCGGTCAGATCGGCGAGCTGACCCAGAAGCTGTACGACACCCTCACCGGCATCCAGTGGGGCATCCTGCCCGATCCTTACGGCTGGGTGGTTCCCGTGGACGACTGCATCTGAGCATCCAATGGTCGCATCAGAATGAACTGCCCCCGTTTGCCGGTCAGTACACCAACTGTCCGGCAAATGGGGGTGCAGCTTATTTACCATATCTGCCGCACCACAGCAATGACACGGAAAGGGGTCTGTCATGGCACTGAAAACACAAAACAGGATACGCAAATGGAGTCTGGTTGTCTGCGAGTTCTTCACCCTGTGTACGCTGCTGCTGATGATCGCAGTAAAGGACTGGGGCAACCTCCCTGTGTGCTTCATCACATTGATTCTCGTGCTGGCCCCCGTGATCATCGAAAGGCTCTTTTCCTGCACCATCAATCTGACGGGCTTCCTGTTCATCCAGATCTATGCGCTGGGCCCCATGCTGGGCGATTGCTACAAGCTGTACTACGTCACCTCCTGGTGGGACAAAGCCCTGCACACCTGCGGCGGCATCGCCTTTGCGCTGTTTGGGCTGTACCTGTTCATCACCATGAGCGGACGAAAGAGCCGGATGGCAGCCTGTGCAATCTTTGCCGTGTGCTTCTCCGTCACCGTGTCGGTCTTCTGGGAGTTTTTTGAGTTCGGCGTGGACTGCCTGTTCGGCAGCGATATGCAGCACGACACCGTGATCACCTCCATCGAGTCCCACTATCTGGACGAGGAGCTGGGCAGCGTGGGCACGCTGGACAATATTGAGAGCGTGGTGGTGGACGGCACCCCCCTCCCTGTAAAGGGATATTTGGACATCGGACTGATCGACAGCATGACGGATATGCTGCTGGAATCTCTGGGCGCCGTGATCGTCGGAGTGCTCTATGTTCTGGATCGGGGCAGGCACCCCGTCTTTATCCCCAAGGATGAGTACGAACCCATCCCCGCACATCTGTAATGCATTGAAGCAAAAAAACACCTGCCCGGCAGCTTTTTATCGAGCCGCGGGCAGGTGTTCTCTTATCTGTGGAACAGCTTGTTGCTCTGGTAGCGGGGGGCACAGGTAAGGCGCAGCCCCAGCTTGGAATAGATGGTACTGTCCGCAGCGGACAGAATGACGGAGGAGTGGGCCTCGCAGTCCCGCAGGGAGGCCAGCATGGACAGCGCCTTGGCCGCCAGCGGATCGGTGGCAGCGGAGATGGCCAGCGCAATGAGCACCTCATCGCTGTGCAGGCGGGGGTTGCGGCTGCCCAGATGGGCCACCTTCACGGTCTGGATGGGCTCGATGGCCTCACGGGAGATGAGATGCACCTCGCTGTCGATGCCAGCCAGCGCCTTCAGCGCATTGAGCAGGGCGCCGGAGGAGGCCCCCATCAGGCAGGTGGTCTTGCCGGTGACGATGGTGCCGTCGGGCAGCTCGATGGCGGTGGCAGGCTCCCCCGTTTCCACCGCCCGTTCCTCGGCGGCAGCAATGACGGGGCGCAGCTCCTCACCGGCCTGAGCCTGCTTCATCAGCAGCTCCAGCTTGTACACCGTCTCGTCGCTGCCCTGACCACGGCGGCGGTCGCAGCGGGCGGCATAGTAGCGGCGGACAATCTCCTGCCGTGCAGCGGCGCACACCGCCTCGTCATCCACGATGCAGTTGCCCGCCATATTCACGCCCATGTCCGTGGGGGACTTGTAGGGGCTCTCGCCAATAATCTTGTCAAACATGGCGGCCAGAACGGGGAAAACTTCCACGTCCCGGTTGTAGTTGACGGTGGTCTCGCCGTAGGCCTGAAGGTGAAAGGGAACAATCATGTTCACGTCGTTCAGGTCGGCGGTGGCGGCCTCGTAGGCCAGATTGACCGGGTGCTTCAGGGGCAGGTTCCAGATGGGGAAGGTCTCAAACTTGGCATAGCCCGCCTGCACGCCCCGCTGGTGCTCGTGGTAGAGCTGGGACAGGCAGGTGGCCATCTTGCCCGAACCGGGGCCGGGAGCGGTGACCACCACCAGGGGGCGGGTGGTCTCGATATAATCGTTGCGTCCGAAGCCCTCGTCGGACACGATGTGGGCGATATTGTGGGGATAACCGGCGATGGGATAGTGGAGGTATACCTTCACGCCCAGCCCCTCCAGGCGGCGCTTGAAGGCATCGGCAGCGGGCTGACCGGCATACTGGGTGATGGTCACGCCGCCCACATAAAGCCCTTCACCCCGGAAGGTGTCGATGAGGCGGAGCACGTCCTCGTCATAGGTGATGCCCAGGTCGCCCCGCACCTTGTTCTGCTCGATGGCGGCGGCGGCGATGGCAATGACGATCTCCACGCTGTCCCGCAGCTCCAGCAGCATACGGATCTTGCTGTCGGGGGCAAAGCCGGGCAGTACACGTGCGGCATGATAGTCGTCAAACAGCTTGCCGCCAAACTCCAGATAGAGCTTGCCGCCAAACTGAGCGATGCGCTCCCGAATGTGGGCGGACTGGGTCTCCAGATACTGTTGGTTGTCAAATCCGATCTGTTTTTCCATGATCCTCGCTTGGGCTGTCCGCCGTGACGGATCGCCCTCCTCCCTCTCTTGCTCATTCCCATTGATTTTATCACAATCATGTGCGGGGAACAAGGATTTCTTTCATGCAAATTCGGTGTGTTTCCGGGGCGCATCAAGGATGCTGCGCCCTACGGTAAATCCGCAGGGCAAGGGCTCTGCCCTTGCCGACCGGCAAGTTTGCGGGAACAATGTGGGAGCAGTCGCCCTCGGCGGCTCTGGCACACGGCCCGATGAGCGCATGGGGCCCTACCAGCAGGGGCGCACCTGTGTGTGCGCCCGCAGACACCTCTCCGCCTCGCTGCGCTCGGCACCTCCCCTCAAGGGGAGGCGATCACGGGATGCGGTTCCCTAAGGCTCCCCTTGAGGGGAGCTGTCAGCCGAAAGGCTGACTGAGAGGTGCACACAGCGGGCGGGCCGGTGTCCCGCCCCTACGCCGCTCCCAATCCTCTCTTATTGTGCCCAAACAAAAGAACCGCCGCAAGCATCCTGCGGCGGTTCTTGTTGTTTGATTCACTTCTGGCTCCGGCCCAGCTCCAGCCCCTTCTCAAAGGCCTGCTTGTTCAGGGGGAGCAGCTTGGGCTTGCTGCCCAGCTTGTGCTCGATGGTCTCCCACACCACTTCGGGGGGCACCACCTCGGTATAGCCCACATACACACCCAGCATGATGACATTGAGCACCTTGGCGTTGCCCATCTCCAGCGCCAGCTCGGTGACAGGGGCCTTGACCACCTTCACATCCTCCCGCACGATCTCGTCGGTGACGATGGAGCTGTTGATGAACAGGTTGCCCCCTGCCTTGAGGGTGGGCAGGAATTTGTTCAGGGAGGGGCCGTTCATGACGATGAGATCGTCCATCACATCGCCCAGAGGGGCACCGATCATCCCGTCAGAGATGACCACAAAACAGTTGGCGGTGCCGCCCCGCTGCTCTGCACCGTAGGAGGGGAAGAAGGTGACGTTTTGATCGGTGGCGTTGCAGGTAGCGTCGGCAAGGAACTTGCCTAGGGTCATAACGCCCTGACCGCCAAAGCCGGCCACACACAGATTGGTTTCCATACACAGCCCTCCTTATCGGTCACGCACAACGCCCAAGGGGAACTCAGGCAGCATCTTCTGCTCAATGAAATCCAGCGCATCCAGCGGATCGAGACCCCAGTTGGTGGGGCAGCTCGTGACGATCTCCACCAGGGAGAAGCCCTTGCCCTCCAGCTGGTTCTTGAACGCCTTCTTGATGGCATTCTTGGTCTTGATAACGTTGGCGGGGGTGTTGCAGCTGGTGCGCTCCAGATAGACGGGAGCGGTGAGCTGGTCAAGGATCTCCACCACGTGCATGGGGTAGCCGTGCTCCTCCGCCACACGCCCCTTGGGGGCGGTGGATGCCTTCATGCCCAGCAGAGTGGTGGGGGCCATCTGGCCGCCGGTCATGCCGTAGATACCGTTGTTGATGAAGATGACGGAGATATTCTCGCCACGGTTGGCGGCGGAGATGGACTCGCCCAGACCGATGGAGGCCAGGTCGCCGTCACCCTGATAGGTGAAGATGAGGCTGTCGGGGCTGGTGCGCTTCATGCCGGTAGCCACGGCACAGGCACGGCCGTGGGGGGAGGTGATGGTGTCATAGGCAATGTAGTCCATGTGCAGACCGCAGCAGCCCACGCCGGTGATCATCACGGCCTTGTCCACCACGTTCAGCTCCTCCAGCACCTCACCGATGAGCTTGACCACGGTGGAGTGCATACAGCCGGGGCAAAAGCCGGACACTTTATCCTCCTGAATGGTCTTGGTACGGGAATAGATCTTTTCCATGGCTCAGTTCCCCCTTTCCTCGGACAGGATCTCGTCCACAGCGGCAAGGATAGCACCCCGGCTCATGATGTTGCCGCCGGAGCACAGGCAGGTGCGGATGGGGCAGCGATCCTGCACCGCCAGCTTCACGTCCTGCACCAACTGGGCGGGGATGGACATCTCCACGTCCAGCACCGCCTTGCACACGTCATAGTTGATATGGTCAAAGGCAGCATAAGGGAAGGGATGGACGGTGATGGGACGGATGAGGCCCACTTTCTTGCCCTCGCTGCGGCAGATGTCCACAGCGGACTTGGCGATGCGGGCAGACACGCCGTAGGCGGCGATGACCACCTCGGCATCCTCCACCATGTACTCCTCCACCATGATGTCCTTCTCCCAGGAGGCATACAGGGCGGCGGCCTTCTCGTTCTCGGCCTGCATCTTCTTGGTGTCCCACTGGCCGGGCTGGATCCACGCACGGTTGGGGTAGTCCAGCTTGTGGCCGGTGCAGGCCCAGTGGGCCTTGGCGGCCTTCTGAGCAGCCACTTCCTCGTCGCTTCTCATGGGGGGCAGCTCCACCGGCTCCATCATGGTGCCGATGACGCCGTCCGCCAGAATGAGGACGGGGTTGCGGTCACGGTCGGCATAGTCAAAGGCGGCGTAGGTCAGGTCCACCGCCTCCTGCACGGTGGCGGGAGCCAGCACCAGCATCTCAAAGCCGCCGTTACCGGAGGCTTTGGTGGCCTGCAGATAATCCTGCTGGGCGGGCTGGATGGCGCCGATACCGGGGCCGCCACGGGCCACATTGCAGTACACCATGGGGATGCGGGCGGCGGCGGCAAAGGAAATACCCTCGCTCTTCAGGGAGATGCCGGGACTGGAGGAGGAGGTCATGCTGCGGGTGCCGGCAGAGGCCGCACCGTACACCATGTTCACCGACGCCACCTCGGACTCGCCCTGCACAAAGACGCCGCCCACCTCAGGCATACGGCGGGCAAAATATTCGGGAATTTCATTCTGCGGGGTGATGGGATAACCGGCAAAGAAACGACAGCCGGCCCGTACAGCCGCTTCGGCGATGGCCTCGCAGCCCTTCATCAGTACTCTTGCCATGTGCGTTCCTCTCCTTTACTTATACACTTCGATGGCACCGTCAGGACAAATGCGGGCACACATACAGCAGGCGATGCACGCCTCCTGATCCACCGGCTCGATGTACTCATAGCCCTTGGAATTCACCTGCTTGCCCACCGCCAGCACCTGCTTGGGGCAGAACTTGACGCAATAGCCGCAGCTCTTGCACCGCTCTGCAATCACTTTGATCATGGCCATGTTGTTCCCTCCTGTTGCATCGCAATATTATGTTAACCACGGATAGGTCAATTCCAGCTTGACGGGCAGGACGGGCACATCCAGCCGCAAGGCAGCTTCCGCCGCCAGTTCCTCCCGCACAGCGGCGAAGGAGACCGGGAGATATTCCCCCACCAGCTCCACCGCCCTGCGGTGTCCCGCCAGCACCTCGTCCAGCGTGGTGTCCGCCCCGTTGTTGGGGTTGCTCACCAGAAAGAGCTGGCGTAGCTGGATGTGGGACACGCCCAGGATCTTGCCCA
>JAZNQA010000067.1:0-25547 GCA_045589915.1 Candidatus Enterenecus sp. | reverse complement strand
ACCCAACATACACACCACCACCGCTGCGAAGGGCAGCATTGCGTCTCCCACCAGCTCATCAAAGCTCGGTGGGACTCCTCCAACGGCACTATGTATGCCCATGGATTGCCGCTCTATCTGTTTTTCCACAAACCGAATATTGCGTTCGATCAAACCTATGCTCACAATCAGCGCAATGAGCCCCGATATCGTACACAGATAGTAATAAGGCGTATATGTCAGCCCCGGCGGGCAGTTCCGTTTCAGTTCCGTGTTCATGGTACACTCCTTCCTCATGTCAAAATACGGTCATTGGCCCGGCTCGCCGGCAGCGCCGGCAGCGCAATCTTCTTTCGGATCATCATTGAATTCGCATCCCCACTCAGGTATACACCAACACAACAGTACGACGAGGAGCGTCCACGCTGACGCAGCACGGTCAAGGATCCATGCGCTGACCAAGAATACCGCAAGGAGGCCGTAATTCAGAAGAATGCCCCAAAGCGTATACCCACGCACCATCAGAATCATGATGGCAGGAACCAGACACAGATCGAACACGCCAACCAACAGCGGATTGAGGAACCAGCCTGCACCCCCGGACCACGGCAGCAGATAACCCAGGAAGTCCGACTGTCCGAAGGCACCGAACAGACCATGCCACCCGACAGCCGCAGCACCCGCTCTGTCCATGCACAACCAGCTCAGGCCCACCGCCAGCGCCACCTGCACCGCCCAGAGCAGCAGATAGCAGAACAAGCTGTAACCCATCTGCAAGAAAAACAGGCTCACCCTGGACACGGACAGCCGCCGCAGCGTGTAGCCCGGTCGGTTCCCTCGTGTGCATCCGATCAAGCACTGGACAACGCCCGCCACAAAGAGCACCGCCATAAATACCCAGACGGCACCGCTGCTGTCCCAGATGGCAGCTAACCCGAATTGACCCCTGCGGAAATTCCGCTCCATTGCCCACCAGAACAGGCCGCCTTCCGCCAGCACCAACAGCGCACACAGCGCCAGCACCCAATGCAGGGAGCTGCGTGCCAAAAGCCCTATGACCGCTCTGTGTTTTCTCATCAACCTCACCTCAATCCCAATACTTGTCCAACAGCGTATGGGCCTCCGCCTTGGAAATGCCCATTTGTTTCAGCGTCAGCACCGCATTGCGGGCATCACTTTCCACCAGCTCCGTCCTGATGCGCTCCAGCTTGTCTCCGTTCAGCACCACATAGCTTTTTGCGCCGGAGCGGGATTGGATCAGCTCTTCCTCCTCCAGCAGCCGGTATGCCTTCTGCACCGTGTTGGGGTTGACTCCCAACAGCGCCGACAGCACCCGCCGGGACGGCACCTCATCCCCGTCCTTCACGGTGCCCGCCACGATGCCCCGCTTGATGTGCCGCACGATCTGAACATAGATGGGCACACCATCCTCCATTACAAATTGTTCAAACGTGATCATGTGTCCACCTGCCTCTAACCGTATCACTCGTGTAATACACTCTTCAACCGTATTATACGGGTAGTACAGTTTGTTGTCAAGTGCTTTATTAAAAAAATTAACCCCCGGCTGGGCCGGGGGCATTATCGCTGCAGTTAGACGCAGGAACAGTAGTTTTTGGTCTCCTGATACCCTTCGGGCGGGGTGGTGGTGTTGGGCGGGAAGAATTCCTCCACAGGGAACTGCACCTTGCGGAAGATGGCGCAGGGATCCTCCTCGCTGTTGCCGGGGCACTCCTTGCTGGGCACGCAGTAGTCGTAGGCGGGGATGAGGAGCTGGCTCTCCCGCTCCAGACGGATGATGGAGAACTGCCCCAAGGTGACGTACACCCGTTTCCCCTCCCCCGACATGGACAGCTCGCCGGGGAAGCTGCCGGCAATGCCGGCGGGGATGTCGGCGGCGTCGCAGCACTCACAGGAGGGCGGATCACAGGGATCCACCAGCTTCAGCCCCAGAATGAGGGGATCCACCGCATCCACCACGGCAACGGGCAGATTGGTGCTGGCCAGCTTCTGGGCATCCAGCTCCTGTGCGGCCATGGTGGAGGAGAACACCTTGGCAGAGCCCTCGCTGCCAAACAGGATGGCCCGCTTGTCAAATACGGCCAGACCGCAGATGGACACCGGCCGCCCCGCCCCCACGAAAGCGTCGGCGGTGACCCGGTAGAAGTAACGGACGTCCACCGTGTAGTACCCACGGTTGAAGCCCACCGGCTCCACATCGATGTACGCATAGAGCAGCTCCGCCCGCCCGGCCTTCAAACTGATGGCCCGGTCGATAACAGCCTGAGAGCTGGCAGTGGGGTAAAGGCGCAAATCCTCTACGCAGTCTTTGTCCCGACAACTGTCGAAAATTTTTCGGGTGTGGATGCAGACGGCCTCACGGATACCAGCGGTATCACTGCCGAGGCCCGGCTCGATCAATTCAGCCATAATCGTACCTCCCGATGGTTGATGAAAAAACGGAGAATCGGATGTTCTTTTCCTCCATTCCCATTGTATGAGCCCTTGCTGATTTGGTGCGGCGGCCCGTGCGGGATGCGGTTTTGCCTCTTTACTTTCTTAAAGTAACATGATAAAATATCCTTGCGCTATACCCTTGCGCAATTTGTTGAAAGGGAGGCTGCCCCCCATGCAAAAGAACGATCAAAGCCAATACGCCCACCTCTACGATGCGGTGCTGTCCCTGAAGTCCCACGAGGAGTGTCAGGCCTTTTTCCAGGATCTGTGCACCGTGGCGGAGCTGCGTGCCATGAGCCAGCGTCTGGAAGTGGCTCAGCTGCTGGACGAAGGCATGATCTACAATGATATCCTGGAGCGCACCGGCGCTTCCAGCGCCACCATCAGCCGGGTCAACCGTGCGCTCCAGTACGGCGCCAACGGCTACAAGACCATCCTGCCCCGCATCAAGAAATGATGGATCAATACACCGTTCTGGCACAATACTATGACCAGCTCACCACCGATGTGCACTACGAGGCGTGGGCGGATTACATCCAGCGTCAGTTTGCACGGCACAAGCGCCCCATCTGCTCCGTAGCGGAGCTGGCCTGCGGAACAGGAAGCCTCACCAAACTGCTGGCCCAGCGGGGCTATGAGATGACCGCCGTAGATCTCTCCCCCGATATGCTGTCGGTGGCGGCGCAGAAGTGCGAGGGGCTGGACGTGCTGTTCCTGTGCCAGGATATGGCTCGGTTCACCCTGCTGGAGCCGGTGGATGCGGTGGTGTGCTGCCTGGACAGCGTGAACTACGTCACCCGACCGGCACAGCTTCGCCGTGCCTTCCAGCGGGTGTATCAGGCGCTGGCTCCCGGCGGACTGTTCCTGTTCGATGCCAAGACGCCGTTGGCGTTGGAGCGTGCGGACGGGCAGACCTATCTGGACGAGAACGAGGAGCTGTTCTGCGTGTGGCGGGGCGAGTATTTTCCCCGCCGCCGGGTGTGCGGCTACGGCATCGACCTGTTCGCCCTCCAGCCTGATGGAAGCTGGGAGCGGGGCGGCGAGTACCACGAGGAGTACGCCTACACCCAGGAGGAGCTGACCTTGTTCCTCAAGGAAGCGGGCTTCTCCAACATCAAGCAATATGGCGAGCTGAAGCTGACCGCCCCGAAAGAGGGGGCAGAACGGGTCTTTTTCACCGCCCGAAAGGATATGTAACACACCATGGATCAGTTGGTAAGAGTGATCGCAAAGGATGCCCCCGTCAAGGCGATGGCCATTTCCGCCACCGCTCTGGTGGAGCGGGCCCGTGCCATCCATGACACCTGGCCGGTGGCTACCGCCGCATTGGGCCGGCTTCTCATGGCCGCCTCCATGATGGGCGATATGCTAAAGGAGGAGCGTGGCTCAGTCACCCTGCGCATTCGGGGCGGCGGCCCGCTGGGCTCCCTCACCGCCGTTTCCGACAGCGAGGGCAATGTGCGGGGCTACGTTCAGAACCCCGCCGTGGATGTCCCCCGCAAGGCTCATGCCAAGCTGGATGTGGGCGCCGCCGTAGGCTTTGACGGCGATCTGACCGTCATCAAGGACATGGGCATGAAGGAGCCCTACATCGGCTCCGTGCAGCTTGTGGGCGGCGAGATCGCCGAGGATATTGCCGCCTACTACGCTGAAAGTGAGCAAATCCCCACCGCCTGTGCCCTGGGGGTGCTCATCGCCCCGGATCAGACGGTGCAGGTGGCCGGCGGCTACCTGATCCAGCTTTTGCCCGGTGCGGACGAGAGCGTGATCTCCGCCGTGGAGCGTGGCATCGGCAAGGTAGGCGCCGTGAGCGCCAGACTGAACGACGGCATTTCCCCGCTGGAGCTGCTGCGGGAGGTGCTGGGCGAGTTCGAGCTGGACGTGCTGGAGACTTCTCCCGTGGAATACCGCTGCTACTGCTCCGCAGAGCGGGTCAGCCGTGCCCTCATCAGCATGGGTGAGGAGGAGCTGACCAACCTCATCGAGGAGCAGGGCGGTGCGGAGCTGACCTGCCAGTTCTGCGACAAAGTGTACCATTTTTCCAAGGAAGAGCTGGAATCTCTGCTGAAAGAGGCCACTTCCTGAACCGATTCATCTTTTTCAAAAAAAGTGGCTTTGGGGTATTGACATTTGCCGCATTCGTTTGCTATAATAGCTTTCGCCGTCTGACAAGCGGCCGATGTCATTGGGAGCATAGCTCAGCTGGGAGAGCACTTGCCTTACAAGCAAGGGGTCACAGGTTCGAGCCCTGTTGTTCCCACCACCACTCTTCTGAGTGGATCACAATTCTGTGGCGCGGTAGTTCAGTTGGTTAGAACGCCGGCCTGTCACGCCGGAGGTCGAGGGTTCAAGTCCCTTCCGCGTCGCCACTTTTATGCCTCTGTAGCTCAGTTGGTAGAGCAACGGACTGAAAATCCGTGTGTCGCTGGTTCGACTCCGGCCGGAGGCACCATTTGCGAGTGTAGCTCATCTGGTAGAGCGCCACCTTGCCAAGGTGGAGGTAGCGAGTTCGAGCCTCGTCACTCGCTCCAAATTCCAAAGAGAAGTGCCACGGCACTTCTCTTTGGAATATCATAGCGTATGGCGCCATAGCCAAGTGGTAAGGCAAGGGTCTGCAAAATCCTGATGCCCCAGTTCAAATCTGGGTGGCGCCTCCAAAGAACGAGCAGGCTGTGTCTGCTCGTTCTTTTCTTTCTCCCCTGCTCTTTTCCCTCATCGTCTGCTTGACAACTGCGGGGCGTATTCTTATAATAATTCTATATTTCGGGGTGTGGCGAAGTTTGGTATCGCGCTTGGTTCGGGTCCAAGAGGCCCCGGGTTCAAATCCCGGCACTCCGACCAGAAATACGCTGATCTCATGACGGGATCAGCGTATTTCTTTTCCCGCCGTTCCAAAAAGCTGCCCGTGAGCTTTTTCAGGTTTAACAAACCATTAACAAAACCGAAACCAGACTCAAACATTCCTGCGGTATCTTGACGATGCAATCAATCAAAGAACCACGAACAGGAGTGTTGAATATGATGGATCAAACGGTTTATCTGGTGACCGGCGCAGCGGGCTTTCTGGGCAGCAATGTGTGCGCACAATTACTGGAGCGGGGCGCACGGGTCAAGGCTTTGGTGCTGCCCAACGATCAATCGGTGCGCTTTATCCCAAAGGAGGTAGAGATCTGCCTGGGCGATCTGTGCGACATGGATTCGCTGGAGGAGTTCTTCACCATCCCCGAGGGCATGAACAGCATCGTCATCCACTGCGCCAGCATGGTGACGGTGGATCCCGCTTACAGCGAGAAGCTGATGGCCGTCAACGTGGGCGGCACCAGAAACATCATCACCAAGTGTCTGGAGCACAAGGAGTGCCTGAAGCTGGTGTACGTGAGCAGTACCGGCGCCATCCCCGAAGCACCCATGGGCACCAAGATCAAAGAGGTGGACAAGCTGGAGCCCAACGATCCCACCAAGGTGGTGGGCGCTTACAGCCAGTCCAAGGCCAAGGCCACCCAGATGGTGCTGGATTCCGTGCGGGTGATGGGTCTGAACGCCTGCGTGGTGCATCCCAGCGGTATTCTGGGCCCCAATGACCACGCCGTAGGTGAGACCACCGACACCCTCATCAAGATCATCAAGGGCGAGATGCCCATCGGCATGGCAGGCTCCTTCAACCTCTGTGACGTGCGTGATCTGGCCGCCGGCTGCATCGCCGCCGCCGACAAGGGCCGCAGCGGTGAGTGCTACATCCTTGCCAACGAGCAGGTCACCCTGAAGCAGCTCTGCGAGATGCTGCACAACGAGTGCGGCTGCGCCAAGATCAAATTCTACCTGCCTCTGGGAATGGCGGACAAGATCGCACGCAAAATGGAGAAAAAGGCGGAAAAGAGCGGCAAGAAGCCCATGATGACCACCTTCTCCGTGTACAATCTGGCACGCAACAACGACTTTGACTGCACCAAAGCCAGAGAGGAGCTGGGCTACCGCACCCGTTCCTATGAGGAGACCATTCATGACGAGGTCCTGTGGCTGAAGGAAGAAGGGCTCATCTAAGCCCTCCCCCTGCCCGCCGCCGCTGCCTCAAATCAGTTGACATTTCCTGTATCCCCCGCTACAATGGAACCAATATGGTCACAGACACGCCCAAAACAGGCGGGATCGGTATGTTGGGAAACGTCCAGATGGCACTATTGCCAAAGAGCCTTGGAAGCATATCGTTTCCAAGGCTCTTTTTTGTGTTCGTGTCGAATTTTGCCGCAGAAAGGATCGTTGATACCATGCAGACCATAACCCGTGCCAAACACAGCCGTCTTGCCAGTTTTCTCATCGTCGCTGCGGTGTACATCATCGCCGCCGTGGTGGGCATCGGCATTTACCGCACCCTGCCCTTTGATTGGTGGCTCAATCTGCTCCTTGCCGATGTGGCAGCCACGGTGGTCACCTTTGTATTCAGCGTGCTGTTTGAAAACGCCTCGGTGTACGACCCCTATTGGAGCGTTCAGCCCATCGTCATCCTCGCCGCTTTCGCCGTGGGCACGCCGCTCAATCCTGTGCGTGTGCTGCTGCTGGTGGCCGTGTGCATCTGGGGTGCCCGCCTGACGCTCAACTGGGCATACACCTTCCACGGGCTGGACCATCAGGACTGGCGGTACACCATGCTGTGCGAGCAGACCGGCGGCCTCTACCCCCTTGTCAATTTCTTTGGCATCCATATGGTGCCCACCCTCATCGTCTACCTGTGCACCGTTCCGGCTGCCTACGCCTTCCTCCACGATGCTGCGTGGAACGTGGGCAGCGTGCTGTTCTTCTGTGTCTCTCTGGGTGCGGTCATCCTCCAGGGCAGCGCCGATTTCCAGATGCACCGCTTCCGCAAGCAGCACACCGGCGGTTTCATCCGGGACGACCTGTGGAAGTATTCCCGCCACCCCAACTATCTGGGCGAGATCCTCATGTGGTGGGGCGTGGCGCTGGCAGTGGTGTCTGTGTTCCCCCATATGTGGTACCTGTGCGTCGGCGCCGCCTGCAACACCCTGCTCTTCCTGGGCATCAGCATCCCCATGGCAGACCGCCGTCAGTCCGCCAAGCCGGGCTTTGCGGAATATAAGCAGAAAACCCGTATGCTGCTGCCCATAAAAAAGTAAAAATCCTTTGCATTTTGGCCGCAAAATGGTATGATAGGATCAGAAACATAACGGAAAGGAGATCACGCTATGCATCCCAAATTTCCCCATGTATTTGAGCCCATCACCATCCGTGGCAAGACCTATCGCAACCGCCTGATCGCCGCCCCCACCATGTTTGCCCACTCCATCTTCACCATCCCTCCCATGCGGGAGAATGTGTACCGCATGGTGGAGTACCGTGCCCGCGGCGGCTTCGGCGCCGTATCCACCGGCGAGCACCCCGTCAACGCCGAGGAAGGCACCGCCCTGTTCTATGAACACCATATGGACTTCACCAAGTTCGAGGGCCCTGACTTCGAGGCCATGAAGGAGTACGCCGACCGCATCAAAAAGCACGGCGCTGTGTGCTACTTCGAGTTCTGCCATGAGGGTGCCCGTGCCGAGCATAATCCCCCCTACTCCCCGTGGGGGCCGGATGGCTACGTCCGTGACGACGGCGTGGAGGTCAAGGCGCTGGATCTGCCCATGATGGAGAAGATCTGCAAGGACTTCTACAACATCTCCCGCTACGCCAAAGAGTGCGGCTTTGACGGCATCCTGGTGCATGGCGGCCACGGCTTCATCATGCAGCAGTTCATCTCCCCCTGGACCAACCACCGCACCGATGAATTCGGCGGCTCCATGGCCAACCGTGCCCGCTTCCCGAAAATGATCATTGATGCCTGCCGTCGGGGCATTGGGGAGGACGGCATCATCGAGCTGCGCTTCTCCGCCGAGGACGGCGTGCCCGGCGGCATGACCATCGACGACACGGTGGAATTCTGCAAGGAGATCGACGGTCTGGTAGATATCATCCATGTGTCCAACGGACTGAAGTGGGCGGGCAGCCAGACCCACACCTTCTCCTCCTTCCTCGACCCCCACGGCATCAATGTGGAGCACGCCGCCAAGATCAAGGCGGCAGTCAAGGTGTCCAAGGTGGCGGTGGTGGGCGGTTTCAACAGCCCTGAGCACTGCGAGGAAGTGCTGGCCGCCGGAAAGGCCGACTTTATTGAGCTGGCCCGTCAGGGCTTTGCCGATGCTGACTTCCCCAACAAGGCCCTGAACGGTCAGGAGGACTACATCCGCCGCTGCGTGCGCTGCTTCCAGTGCTACCCCGGCTTCTGTGAACACCCCACCGACATCCCTCTGTTTGAAAAGCTGGGCCCGGAGGAGGCAAAAAAGATCTACTCCCCCTTTGCCATGGGGCGGTGCGCCATCAACCCCAACTCCGGCTTCGGCTGGTACCCGGAGACCATGCCCGAACCTCAGGGCAGCCGCAAGGTACTCATCGTGGGCGGCGGGCCGGGCGGATTGCAGGCCGCCATCACCTGCGCTCAGCGGGGTCACAAGGCGGTTCTGGTGGAGAAATCCGGCCGTCTGGGCGGCACCATGAACTTCACCGATGTGGACGGGGATAAGGTCGATCTGCGCAACTTCAAAAACCTTCTTATCCGTGAGGCCACCGAGTGCGGCACCGACATTCGGCTGAACACCGTGGTCACCCGTGAGCTGCTGGACGAGGTGCAGCCCGATGTCATCATCGCCGCCGTGGGCGGTCATCTGGTGCCTCCCGCCATTGAGGGTGCGGAGCACGCTGTGAACGTCATGTCCGCTTACTATGATCTGGATCATGTGGGTCAGAAGGTGGTCATGGTGGGCAGCGGACTGACCGCCTGTGAGGTGGCGCTCCACCTGGCCTCCGCCGGTCGGGATGTCACCGTTTTGTGCCGCCGCAACATGATGGCCTACGAAACCTTTGGCTACTACCGCAACACTTTGCTGGAGAACATGGACAAGCGTGGCATCCACCAGATGCTCAACACCAAGACCCTGCGCATCGCCAAGGACGGCGTGACCGTGGAGCAGGACGGCGTGGAGCAGTTCATCCCCGCCGACACCGTGATATACTCCACCGGCATCCGCCCCAACAGCGATACCGTGGAGGAGCTGAAGGCGCTGGCCGGCCGCATCCCCGTGAAGCTGGTGGGCGACTGCCTGCAAAGCGGCAAGATGGGCGACGCTGTGCGGGGCGGCTACATGGCCGCTCTTGAGGTCGTGTAACAGCACCCCTCGGCCCGGTTCGCCGGCGGCCGGACTTTTCATACCGAAACCCATTGGGCATCAGCACGCCTTCTTTGAAGGGGGCATGACAGAACTTTATGCTGTCATGCCCCCTTTTTTATGAATTTTCATGAATAATTTTCATTTTACAAGCAACGATACATATGATATACTTAACAGTCGTGGAAAGCTCCACGTAATCCTATTTTGGGAGTGTTTACTATGAGTCGAATGGTTGGCACCGTATCCAGAGGCATTCGTGCCCCTATTATCCGCACCAATGATGATCTGGTCAAGATCGTGACGGACTCCGTGCTGGAGGCTTCCCGTCAGGACGGGTTTGAGATCCGCAACCGGGACGTGGTGGCCATGACCGAAGCCATCGTGGCCCGTGCGCAGGGCAACTACGCCTCTGTGGACGACATTGCTGCGGATGTCCGTGCAAAGTTAGGCGGCGAGACCATCGGCGTCATTTTCCCCATTCTGAGCCGCAACCGCTTCGCCATCTGCCTGCGTGGCATTGCCAAGGGCGCCAAGAAGGTGGTTCTGATGCTGTCCTACCCCTCCGATGAAGTGGGCAACCACCTGATTGACGTGGATATGATGGACGAAAAGGGCATCGACCCCTACCGTGATGTGCTCACCCTGGAGCAGTACCGTGAGCTGTTCGGCTACAACAAGCATCCTTTCACCGGCGTGGACTATGTGGAGTACTACGAGCAGCTCATCCGTGAGAGCGGTGCTGACGTGGAGATCATCTTCGCCAACGATGCCCGTGCCATCCTGCCCTATACCAAGAATGTGCTTCACTGCGACATCCACACCCGCAAGCGCACCAAGCGCCGCCTGCTGGCCGCCGGTGGCGAGCGTGTGTTCGGTCTGGACGAGATCCTGACCGCTCCCGTCAACGGCAGCGGCTACAACGAGAACTACGGCCTGCTGGGCACCAACAAAGCCACCGAGGACACCGTGAAGCTCTTCCCCCGTGACTGCCAGGGCCTGGTGGAGGCCATTCAGGACAAGCTGCTGAAGGAGACCGGCAAACACGTGGAGGTCATGGTGTACGGCGACGGCGCCTTCAAGGATCCCGTGGGCAAGATCTGGGAGCTGGCTGACCCCGTGGTCTCCCCCGCCTACACCCCCGGTCTGGACGGCACCCCCAACGAGCTGAAGCTGAAGTATCTGGCCGACAATGACTTTGCCGCCCTGTCCGGCGAGGCTCTGCGTGACGCCATCAAGCAAGAGATCCAGAAGAAGGACGGCAATCTGGTGGGTCAGATGGTGTCTGAGGGCACCACCCCCCGCCGCCTCACCGACCTGATCGGCTCCCTGTGCGACCTGACCTCCGGCAGCGGTGACAAGGGCACCCCCATCGTGTATATCCAGGGCTACTTCGACAACTACACCACTGAGTAATATGACAAAACGGACTGTGATCTCTCGATCACAGACCGTTTTTTGTGGTCTTTCTTACTTCTTGCCGAACAGGCCGCCCAGACCCTTCACGGCATCGCCCACCTTGTCGGCAGTGAGCTTGGCCTTCACGCCGTCCACCACGGCATCAATCTTGTCATCGGGCAGGTCCACACCGATGAGCTTCTCGATGGCGGAGATGGGGTTCTTGGTGAACTGCTCCTTCAGGTCATCGTCCTTCTTCAGCTTTTCTACGATCTCTTCAATTTTGCCTTTGATATCCATGGGGATCACTCCTTATCTAATATGTCTTGATTATACCGTTTTGGCAGGGCGCTGTCAAATTTAATGAAGCACTTGCACTTTGCGCCGTTGTGGGCTATAATAAACCAAATACTTTAACGTAAGAAAGCGGTGTTTCCTATGAAAACTGTTGCATTTATCGGTACCGGCAATATGGGCGGTGCGCTGGCCCGTGCAGCCTGCCGCGCCCTCACCCCGGAGCAGGTCATTCTCTCCGACCATGACCGCAGTAAGTCGGACGAGCTGGCCCTCACTCTGGGCTGCGAGGCGGCCGCCACCAACGAGCAGGCCGTCCGAGCCGCCAAGTACCTGTTCCTGTGCGTCAAGCCCCAGTTTTTCGCTTCTGTGGCGGCAGAACTCACCCCTCTGCTGCGAAGCTGCCACGAGGCAGGCGAGGACAAGGTGCTGGTGTCCATTGCCGCAGGGCTGAAGCTGGACACCATTCGGGGTCACTATGCCGATGTGGGGTACGACATCCCCATCCTGCGCATCATGCCCAACACCTGCGTGGCCATCGGCAAGGGTACGCTGGCGCTGGCCTCCAAGGAGGGTGAGGACGAGGCGAACCTGCTGGAGGTGGAGCACATCCTCAGTCAGGCCGGTCTGGTGGAGCGGCTGCCGGAGCGGCTGATGGATCAGTTCACGGCGGTGGCGGGCTGCGGCCCCGCCTTCGTCTACCCCTTTATTGAGGCGCTGGCGGACGGCGGCGTGATGACCGGCCTGCCCCGTGATCAAGCCATGCGCTACGCCGCCCAGACGGTGCTGGGCGCCGCCGCCATGGTGCTGGAGTCCGGGCAGCATCCCGGTCAGCTCAAGGATGCGGTGTGTTCCCCTGCCGGCTCCACCATCGCAGGGGTGGCCGAGCTGGAGCGCTCCGGCTTCCGTGCCGCCGCCATGGATGCGGTGCTGGCCGCCTTCCGGCGCAACGAGGAACTGGGAAAGCAGTAATATAAGCAAACAGGAGCGGGAAACCTCCCGCTCCTGTTTTTATGCTCAGTAATCCCAGTTGTGCCAGACGTTCTGCACGTCGTCATTGTCCTCCATGAGGTCGATGAGCTTCTCCATGTTCTTGATGTCGGCCTCGTCGGCGATGGTGACATAGTTCTGGGGCACCATCTCCACCTTGGCGGACACGAAGGTGTAGCCCTTCTCCTCCATGGCGGCTACCACGGCGGGGAAGGCATCGGGGTCAGTGTAGACGGTGAAGCACTCCTCCTCCGGCTCGAAGTCGGCAGCGCCACAATCCAGCGCATCCATCATCACCACGTCCTCATCCAGATCCTCACGCTCGATGACCAGCACGCCCTTCTGGTCGAAGGACCAGGACACGCAGCCGGTGGCACCCAGATTTCCGCCGTACTTGTCGAAGATGTGGCGCACTTCGGGGGCGGTGCGGTTGCGGTTGTCGGTGAGGGCCTCCACGATGACGGCCACGCCGCAGGGACCGTAGCCTTCGTAGGTAACGCTCTCGTAGTTATCGTTGTTGCCGGCACCCAGCGCCTTCTCAATGGTGCGCTTGATGTTGTCGTTGGGCATATTGGCGGCTCTGGCCTTGGCAATGACGGTGGCCAGACGGGAGTTGTTGTTGGGGTCGCCGCTGCCGCCGGTCTTGACGGCCACGATGATCTCCTTGGCAATCTTGGTAAAGGCGGCGGAGCGCTTGGCGTCCATAGCGCCCTTGGTTTTCTGAATATTATGCCACTTGGAATGTCCTGACATGTGGAAATCGTTCCCTTCGTTCTGAGGTAAAGCCCATATAGGCCGAAAATTCGTCAATTATTATAGCACAATACCGCCTCATGTTCAAGGCTTTCAGGCGAAATAGTTGCCATTAAAGCGGTGCGATCCACCGCTCCCGCCTCCCACAGCAGGCCCATCAGCGCCTCCCGACAGTCTTCGGGCAGCTCCAGATCCGGGAGCGAGAGCCGCAGACCATGCAGTTCGGGCTGTGTCCCGTACAGAGACAGCATCGTGCCGCTCACCCCCTCCGTGGGGCCGAAGGCCAGCGTGAGATTGGCAGCGGCGGAGCGTGGCGTCACCGGCAGGCCGTACCGCCGGTGGAGCCAGCGGGCATAGTTCTCCCCTTCGTCCGGCACCAGAATGGTCAGCTCCCGCACCTGGGGACAGAGGCGTTGCGCCGCCTCCCGCAGCTCCGGGCACAGCCGTGGGGCTGCCAGCGCTATGCGTGACCTGTCAGGGGAAATACCTTGCCAGTCAAGCCATGCCAAGGCCAGCAGGTCTGCCGTACTGCGGTACAAAGAGAGCGCATCCAACGCACGCAGCCGAGGGAGCAGATGGGCGTAGGGGAAGCCTATGGGCAGGATGACCCGCCCCACCCCCTGCCGCAGCAGATCACGCTCCAGCCGTGACAGCCGTCGGCACAGGCGGCGGTGAGACAGCCCCTCTGCCACAGGCAGCGTGACCAGCAGCACGGTCAGCGGCCCGATGGATTCCGTCTCCATGGTCACCTTCCCTTTTTCACGAAGCAGCCGAATGCGTGCCACCATGCTCTCACCCCTCCTTGAGAGTATGCGGCAACCTATCCCATTATGAATGGTTGCATTTTTCTCGGAATATGGTATAATACCTGTCAGCAGTTTCTTTGAACACCGCATCCGCACCCTTTACTTTGGAGGTATCATATGAAGATCAAGATCACATCTGACAGCACCTGCGACCTGTCCGCAGAGCTGCTGGAGCGCTATCAGGTCTCCCTGCTCCCTGTTTCCGTCTCTTTGGGAGAGAATACTTACCGCGACGGCGTGGACATTACCCCCGCTGACATTTTCGATTACGTGGACAAGACCGGCCAGCTGCCCACCACCGCCGCCACCAACATCGCAGAATATCAGGATTTCTTTGCCCCCTTCTCTGCCGAGTATGATGCCGTGATCCACATCAATCTGGGTCAGGGCTTCTCCTCCTGCCATCAGAATGCCCGTCTGGCAGCCGCTGAATTTGACAATGTGTATGCCGTGGACTCTGCCAATCTCTCCTCCGGTCAGGGTCTGGTGGTCATCGAGGCCGCTCTGGCCGCCCAGCGGGGCGAAAAACCGGAGGACATCGTGGCCACGCTGAACGAGCTGGTCACCCGTGTGGACACCTCCTTCGTGGTGGACAAGCTGGACTATCTGGCCAAGGGCGGGCGCTGCTCCTCCGTGCTGGCGCTGGGCGCCAATCTGCTGAAGCTGAAGCCCTGCATCCTGCTGGAGAACGGCAAGATGGACGTAGGAAAGAAGTACCGTGGCGTATGGGCCAAGGTGCTGCCCGGCTATGTGGAAGAGCGCCTCGCTGACAAGGACATCTGCATGGATCGGGTGTTCATCACCTATAGCAGTTGCCCCCCCGAAGTGGCGGCGCAGCTTCGCTCCCAGTTGGAGGAGGCGGGCTTTGCCGAGGTTCTGGAGACCTCGGCCGGCTCCACCATCACCTCCCACTGCGGCCCCAACACGCTGGGCGTGCTGTTCATCCGCAAGTAATACAGACGCAGACAGGCCCCATCGGCTCAGCCGATGGGGCCTGTTTTATTTCTTCACGAGCAGTTCAATGGCCGCCTGAAGCTGATTGTCCTCCCCTTCCGTCAAAGACAGCTCCACGTCCGGCAGGATGCCCTCCCCGATGAGAGAGTGACCGTTGCCGGTGCAATAGGTGGCGGTGGACAGACCCAGACCGCCTCCGTTGGGCAGCGGGAAGGTGATCTGGGAGTAGCCCTTGCCGGAGGTCACCTCGCCCACGATGGGGGCGCCGATGCTCTCCCGAAGCTGGGCGGCCAGCAGCTCGGCCGCCGAATAGGACTCGGCATTCACCAGCACCACCATGGGCAGCTCCACACATTCGGCATCCGACCGATAGACCGACTGGCGGCCCCAGCGGGGCTTCTCGGTAAACACCGGCCCTTCGGGCAGGAGGTAGTCCAGAATTTGCTTCAGCTCGGACACATAGCCGCCGGGATTGCCACGCAGGTCTATGATCAAATTCTTTGTCCCCTGCGACCGCAGAGCCTCCACTTCCTCACGGAAGCTGTCGCAGGAGCCGCTGTAAAAGTTGTTGAGCTTCACATAGCCGATGCCGTCCGCCAGCATCTCGCCGGACGCCGCAACGGTGCGCAGAGCGGCTCTGGTACACACCACGGTGCGCTCATTGCCCTTCTCATCCAGCAGAGTGAGCTCCACCTGCGTGCCCGCATCGCCGCTGATCCGTGCCGCACCATCCTGCCGCAGGGCACCGGCAATGGACACGCCGTCCACCGCAATGACCATATCCCCCGCCACGATGCCGGCCTGTTCTGCCGGACTTTCCTCGGTCACCTCCAGCACCAGCAGCCCTTCCTCACGCTCGTAGCTGATGGTGATGCCCACGCCCACATAGCTGTTGGTGCGGCTGGTCATGACCCGCTGATAATTCTCCTCGTCCAGATAGTACGACCAGCGATCCCCCAGTCCGCTCACCAGACCTGCCAACGCATGATCCACAGCCACGTCCAGATCGGCCTCGGTGTCCACAAAGGCATAGCGGGCCAGCAGCCAGCCCTCCAGCAGCGTCATGCCGCCCCGCCCAATCAGCAGGCAGAACGAGCCGATGGATACAAACAGCGTTACCACCACGGCAATGACGATCTTCACCCAGCTGGGGATCCGGCGGCGTTTGCGTTCTTCCATGTCGTCACTCTCCTTCAGAGAAAAAAGCATTGTGGGCAAGGGCAGCCGCCCTTGCCCACAAACAGATTATGCAAGTCCCAACTGTTTTTTGATCTGGCTCACATACGGCCCGGTGTAGGGCAAATGGGGATAGAATTTGAGCACATTGTCACGGGTACCGTTGACACGCAGCTCAAAGTGCAGGTGGTTGCCCGTGGAGCTGCCGGTGGTGCCCACATAGCCAATGACCTGTCCCTTTTCCACCGTCTGCCCCACCTTGACCAGAGGCAGCTTGCGCATATGGGCATACAGGGTGACCCGACCGTTGCCGTGGCTGATGATGCAATAGTTGCCGTAGGAGGCGTTATACTTGGATACGGTGACCACACCGCCCTGCGCCGCATGGATGGGAGTGCCGCCGGCGGCGGGAATATCGGTGCCGGTATGGCTCTCCCACCGGCCGGTGATGGGATGATAGCGCCCGCCAAAGATGGAGGAGATGTAGTAGACGCCGGGCAGGGGCCAGTACCACTCGCCGGTATTGATATTGCCCATGTTGGCGATCTGCTCGGCGTACTTCCGTTCCGCCTCTTTCAGCTCCCGCTCCATGGCAGCCTCGTCCCGAAGCAGCTGCGCAGCCTTGGCAGCCACGGCGTTTTCGGCACGATCCACCTCATCATAGAGCTTCTGCGCCTCCGCCTTGCGCTCCACCAGCTCGGCACGCTGGGCCTCCAGCGTCTTCTGCACCTCGACCTGCTCGTCACGGGAGGTCTGAAGCTGAGTGCGCACCTCACCCAGTTCCTGCTGGGTGGTTTCCAGATCGGTGATGATGCGGTTGTTGTACTCCATAATATCGCCGATCAGCGTGGCATAGTCCAGCATCTCGGAAAAGCTGGATGCCTGGAAGAAGATGGACAGGTAGGACACCGCGCCCGTCTCCTCCATCCAGCGCACCTGAGCATAAAACTTCTCATACTGCTGGGCTTCCTGCGCCTCCAGCGAAACGATCTCCGTCTCCTTCTGTGCGATCTGGCGGTCGTATTCCTCCAGAAGCCGCTGGCCCTGAGAGATCTCCTGCTCGGTCATGACAATCTGACCCTGGATGAGCTCCACCTGCTCTTTGGCACGGCTCAGGTCGCCACGAATGGCATTCAGCTCCTTCTGAACCTGTGCCTTCTGCGCAGCGATGTCGGCCAGCTCACCCTTGATGCCGTTGATGTCATCCTGCGTGACCGTTGCTGCGGCGATGCCGCCCAAAATGGGCACCAGCACGGTCAGCAGCAGCGCTGCGGCAACGATGATGACGATGATCCGTTGTGTTCGCTTATTCATGCTTGCCTCCTTATCAGACCTGGAGGAACCTGCGGATGGCCAGCGCCGAGCCGCAGGCACCAATGATCGCACCGGCCAGAACGAACACGCCCAGCACAGCGCCCCAAATGGAGCCAAAGGTCATCAGCGGGAACATCCCCAGAGCGCCATTGGCGGCCACGGTACGATAGATGGCAGCATAGAGTCCCCACTGCAGGAAAAAGGCGATGAGCGCACCGCCCAGACCCAGGATCAAACCCTCAAACACGAAGGGCCAGCGCACAAAGCTATCGGTGGCGCCGCACATCTTCATGATGGCGATCTCCTCACGGCGGGCAAAGGTGGCCAACCGGATGGTGTTGGAAATAATGAACAGGGATACGGCGGCCAGCAGCACGATGAGGGCCGTGGCCAGCACCGTGGCCACATTGCGCACCGACACAAAGCCCTCCGCCAGACCGGTCTCCGCACGGTAGTTGGCCACGCCGTCCAGCCCACGCACCTCATCCACCGTTTGTGCGAAGAGCGTCAGATCCTTCACCCGGATGGAAAGGCGGTCACGGAACACCTCGTCCGGCATATTGGCATACAGCCCTTCCCCTTCGTGACCCTTAAGGTAGGCCGCCTTGGCCTCCTCACGGCTGATGAAGGTGACGGAAGCCACGTTGGGCACCTGCTCGGTCCTGGCGATGAGGTCAGAGATCTGCGCATCGGTATAGGTCTCGTCAATGTAGGCCAGAAACTCGTTTTCGTCCTCTGCCTTGCTCAGCATCTTGTCGGCGTTCATGGCCACCAGCGAAAAGGAGCCCATGATGATGAGGCAGGCAACGATCATACAGATTGCGGCAAAGGACATCAGCCGGTGGGAAAAGATGCTGCGGAAGCCCTCGCCCAGAAAATAGCCCAGGTTAAACCGTTTTTTCATACCTTGTAGTAGCCTCCCTGTGCGTCGCTGACCAGCTCACCGTTTTTGATGGTCACCACCCGCTTGGAGAAGCGGTTGACCAGCTCCTTCTCATGGGTGACCACCAGCATGGTGGTGCCCATGGAATTGATGCGCTCCAGCAGGGTCATGATCTCCAGCGAGCGCTGGGGGTCAAGGTTGCCGGTGGGCTCGTCGGCAATGATCATCTTGGGGTTATTCACCAGCGCACGGGCAATGGCCACTCGCTGCTGCTCACCGCCGCTCATCTCATTGGGGTGGACGTTGGCCTTATCGGCCAGCCCCACCAGATCCAGCACATAGGGAATGCGCCGGCGCATCTCCCGACTGGAGGCACCCACCACCCGCATGGCAAACTCCAGATTCTCCTTCACCGTCTTTTTCTCGATGAGGCGGAAATCCTGGAAAATGACGCCAAGCGTGCGGCGCATATGGGGCACCTGCCACCGGCGGATGTTGTTCAGATTGTAGCCGTTCACCATCACCCGACCCTCGCTGGAGCCTTCCTCCGCCGTCAGCAGCTTGATGATGGTGGATTTACCGGAGCCGGACGGCCCCACCAAAAAGACAAACTCACCGTCGTCAATGCGCAGATCCACACCTCGCAAAGCCTTGGTGCCGTTGTCGTACTCTTTATAAACGTCCATCAAACGTATCATAGATCGGCATCCCCATTTGTAACTTTTTTGTAACCTTTACAACCCTACACGATCATCAACATTATATCCGCTATTTCGTGGCGTGTCAACACAATGCACCCCATATCTTCCGAATTCGGAAAAAAATTTATGTCAACTTCCGATCTTCTCACCTTAAATAGTTACAAAAGGTTACAAAAAAGACCGCCGTACAGATGTACGGCGGTCTCTGAACACATATGGACTTAGGAATCAATGCCGCGGGAGACCAGATACTTCTTGACCATGAGGGCCACCTTGAAGGTGATGGCATCGTCAAACTCACGCAGATCGAGTCCGGTGAGCTTCTTGATCTTCTCCAGACGGTAGACCAGCGTATTGCGGTGGACAAACAGCTTACGGGCGGTCTCGGACACGTTGAGGTTGTTCTCGAAGAACTTGTTGATGGTGAACAGGGTCTCCTGATCCAGCGCATCAATGGGGTTCTTCTTAAACACTTCCTGCAGGAACATCTCGCACAGGGTGGTGGGCAGCTGATAGATCAGACGGCCGATACCCAGGTTCTCGTAGTTGATGATGGAGCGCTCGGTGTCGAACACCTTGCCCACGTCGATGGCCACCTGCGCCTCCTTATAGGCACGGGCCAGATCACGGATATGGTTGACGATGGTACCCACGCCCACCACGGTCTTGATGCCCAGCTCACGGGCAAGGGCCTCCTGTACGGTCTGGGCGATCTTATAGACCTCACGGGAATCGCTGCTGTCGGAGAGCTGCTTGACCAGCGCCACGTCGGTCTCGCTGATGGAGAGGACGAAGTCGGCATGACGGTCGGGATAGAGGCCGGAGATCACGTCGATGGCGGACACATCGGGCACACCCATCTGGCGGATGAGGATGACGGCACGGGGCACCTCGGACACGAAGTGCAGCTCCTTGGCACGGACATAGATGTCGCCCAGCAGGATGTTGTCGGACAGGATGTTCTTGACAAAGGTGGCCTTGTCATGCTTTTCCTCATAGTAGGTCTTGGCGCCGTTGAGGGCGATGACCGCCATGGAGCAGGTCAGCGCAGCCTGCTCATCCTCGCCACGGGCAAAGGCGGCATAGTCAAACTGACCGTTCCAGCCCGGCAGGGTCTTGAAGGTGAAACCGTTGCTGACCACGATGGTGTCCTGCTCCGCAGCCAGAGCGGCGGCCACATTGCTCCACTTTTCGCCGATGCAGGCCAGCTCGTTGCAGGCCACTACGGTGCCCTGCTCGTCGATGACACCGACGGCACGGTCGGAACATTCTTTCATCTGGAGGACGATGCTTTGGAAGATTCGGCTGGACATTGCGAACATTCCCCTTTCTCGTCAGCGGGAATCCTCGCCCCGCCGCACTCATTTCTCGGATAGACCTATTATACTTGTTTCTGTTGCCGACTTCAATAGTTTTTGCAAAATTTTTTGTCTAATTTGCCAGAACTTTCGGCTCATTGACGGAAAAGGGCCTGGATTTCCTCCTCCGTTAGTGCTCTCCAACCACCTTTTGGCAGCGCAGCGTCCAAGGTAAGAGGCCCGAATTTCAGCCGTTTCAGATAGGTCACCGGCTTGCCTCTGGCGGCCATCATCCGCTTGATCTGGTGGTATTTCCCCTCGTGGAGGGTAATGTGGGCAGCCTGTCCCCCGTCCAGCAGCTCCAGCTCGCCGGGCAGACAGGTATAGCCGTCGGCCAGCGTCACGCCGTCACGCACCGCCTGCTCATCTGCGGCATCCAGCCGCCCGTCCACCTCCACGTAGTACACCTTATCCACATGGCTTTTTGGAGCCAGCAGACGGTGAGCCAGCGGGCCGTCATTGGTGAGCAGCAGCAGTCCCTCCGTGTCCTTGTCCAACCGCCCCGCCGGAAACAGTCCCATCCGCTGGTAGCGCTCCGGCAGCAGGGAGAGCACCGTCTTTTCACGGGCATCCTCGGTGGCAGACACCAGTCCGGCGGGCTTATGGAGCATGATATACACCGGACCGCCCGACTGGATAGGCTGTCCGTCCACCAAAACGGGGGCGGTCTCATCCACCTTGTCCTCCGGTCTGCGGCATACCTGCCCTGCCGCCGTAACCCGTCCGGCACGGATGAGCTCCCGTGCCTCCTTTCGGCTCCAGACGCCGGTGGCAGCCAGCCGCTTATCCAACCGCTCCATGAGCATCCCTCCTTCTTCTCCCCAGTCTATCATATTCCCAGGGAAAAATACATAGGTATCATTGCGAATCATTCTATTCTGAAACGGAGTGAGCCAAATGTTCATTGTGACGGCACGGATACCAAAGAAACGGCTGATCGCAGGCGCTGTGACCGCTGCCTGCTGCTGTCTGGTGGTGGTGGCCGCCCTGATCCTCACCCTGGGCGGGCGGGCAGTGACAGCGGCGGCTGAAGTGACCAACATCCGCAGCAATGACGACCGCATCGCCTACCTCAACGACTTGGGCTGGCAGGTATCCCCGGAGGCGGTGCGCACCGAGGAGCTGATGATTCCCGACAGCTTTGACCAGAGCTACGCCCACTATCTGGCGCTCCAATCCGAACAGGGCTTCGACCTGACCCGCTATTGCAGCAAGCGGGTAAAGCGGTACATTTACGACATCTCCAACTATCCCACCGGCGAAGCAGGGATGCAGGCGGCCCTGCTGGTGTACAAAAACCGCATCATCGGCGGGCAGATCCAGTCTGCGGACGGAAGCGTGCTCCACGGCCTGACCATGCCTGTCCAGTCCCCTGCGCCATCCCCAACCCCCATCACCTCTCCTGCTCCATCTCAGCAGCTATGAAAAAACTCGTGCAGCGTATGCTGCACGAGTTTTTTATACGGCAGAAGGGATCAGGCGTTGGTGGCCTGATACAGGAACAGGATGTATGCCGCATCAGCCACCAGCTGCACCACCACCAGCAGGATGCTCAGGGGGATGGCCAGCAGACGCAGCACAGGGATGACAGACAGCACGTTGATGATCACGGCAGCGACCACGCACAGCACGTTCACCTTCCAGATCAGGGTGCCCAGCTTGGATACGGCCTCCTGATTGGCGGAGTGCAGCAGGTTGGAGGTGGTGTTGCACACGAAGAAAATGACGCCCAGCTGGATCACAGTGGCCACGATGCCCAGCACAACGGAAGCCGTGTGGCTCTTGAGCACATTGCCCACAAAGGCGATGACGATGTTGGCCAGAGAGAGCATCAGCGCAGTGCGGTAGCCCTCATCGTCTGCGCTGGCCTTGAACAGACCCAGCAGAATGGCAATGCCGCCCAGCAGGATAATGATGGCGGCCACCAGATCCAGCACGTGGATGAGACCCAGCACGCTGCCGACGATACCTGCCAGCTCGCCCAGAAGCACCAGCTTCAGGCCGGCCACGGCATTCGGATACTTTTTCATTGTAATGATTCCTCCTCGATTGTTGTGGTTATCATATCGCAGTTGGCGTTATGAACTTGGGTTGTGCTCAGGACTTGGGAACTTCCGTGTCCATCATATGCACGTTGACGTGGGGATAGCTCATCTCCACACCGGCGGCATCAAAGGCGGGCTTGATGCTGTCAAGCAGTTCAAAGTACACGGTCCAGTAGTCCTCAGTGGCACACCAGACACGGACAATGTACTCAATGGAGCTATCCAGATACCCGGACACATGGATGAGTGGCTCAGGAGTAGCCAGCGTGAGGGGATGCTCGCCCACCAAGCGGGTGAGCACGGCCTTGACCTGCTCCACAGGCGCAGCGTAGGACGCACACACGTTCAGCTCCACCCGGCGCTTGTCCTCGCTGGAGAAGTTGATGATATTGGCGGCGACGATGGCACTGTTAGGGATCTGAATGAGCTTGTTATCGCCGCTGTTCAGCTTGGTGTACACCAGACCGATCTCATGCACGGTGCCGGTGCAGCCGCCTACATCCACAAAGTCACCCTCCTTGAAGGGCTTGGATGCCACAAGCTGCAACCCGCCAGCCACATTGGACAGGAAGCCCTGCACCGCCAGCGATACCGCCAGGCCCACCACGGACAGCACCGCCACCAGAGAGGTGATGGAGATGCCCAGGCAGCCCAGAACAATGAGAACGCCGATAAACAGGAACAGGACCTTGAGCGCAGTGCGGATGAGCTTCCTGATGATGCCATCCATCTGGGTGGCACGGTCGAGCAGACTGTCCACCAGCTTCATGAGCACCTTGATCACGATCAGGCAGACCACCGCCACCGCCACAGCGACCAGCAGTTGCCGAAACGCAAAATCTGCAAAGGTGGATTTCAGAAAGTCCCCCAGGGACCCGGCTGCACCCGCAGCCACAGTGAATGACATGAATGATCTCTCCTTTTTGAGCGCCGGCGGTTGCCAAACACTACTTTGCGCATTGTACCACACTTTGCGTTTTATAGCAAGTCTTGTAAAAAGACGTCAGTTGTTCAGGCAATGCTGGACAGAAGGGAAAATAAGATGTATACTACCTCTGTATAGAAAAGCTGCCCATTGGGCAGCAACACATAAGGAGGATCATTATGAATCTGCAAGCCGTGATCTTTGACCTGGACGGCGTGATCTGCTTCACCGACGAGTACCACTATCAGGCTTGGAAGTCAATGGCCGACGAGATGGGCATCTACTTCGATCGGGAGATCAACAACCGTCTGCGTGGCGTGTCCCGCATGGAGAGTCTGGACATCATTCTGGAGCGCTACTCCGGCCCCGCCCTGTCCGCTGAGGAGAAGGACGCTCTGGCCGCCAAGAAGAACGAGATTTACCGTGGTCTGCTCAGTCAGATGACCACCGCCGACCTGCCCGTTGAGGTGAAGGAGACGCTGGACGGTCTGCGTGCCAAGGGTCTGAAGCTGGCCATCGGTTCTTCCAGCAAGAACGCTCCCATGATCTTAAACCGCATCGGTCTGGGCGACTACTTTGATGCCATCTCCGACGGCAACAACATCACCCGCTCCAAGCCCGACCCCGAAGTGTTCCTGAAGGCCGCCGAGTTCCTGTCCCTCACCCCTGCTGACTGTCTGGTGGTTGAGGATGCCGTTGCCGGCGCCGAGGCCGGTCATTCCGGCGGCTTTACCGTAGCCTGCGTGGGCGACGCCTCCGAGGCCAAGGCCGGTGACCACAACATGGCCAGCATCCGTGAGCTGCTTGATCTGGTGTAAACTTCATTTTCAAAATGGGTTCCGCCCCCTTCGCACGAAGGGGGCGGTTTTTTCATGGATGAGGGCGCACACACAGGTGCGCCACTACGGCTGACCTGATAGTCTTATTTAGGGGCCGATGCCCACATCGGCCCGCACACCAAGAGCGGCCGAGGGCGGCCGCACAAAAAAGAAGGACGGCCATAGGCCGTCCTTCTTGTGAGTTTAATTACTCGTTGATGTCGATAACGACGCCGGAGCCAACGGTGCGGCCGCCCTCGCGGATAGCGAAGCGGAGACCCTTCTCGATGGCGATGGGGGTGATCAGCTCAACGTTCATGTCGACGTTATCGCCGGGCATGCACATCTCGGTGCCCTCGGGCAGGGTGATGACGCCGGTCACGTCGGTGGTACGGAAGTAGAACTGAGGACGATAGTTGTTGAAGAAGGGGGTGTGACGGCCGCCTTCCTCCTTGGACAGGACGTACACCTGGCCAACGAACTTGGTGTGGGGCTGGATGGAGTTGGGAGCGCACAGAACCTGGCCGCGCTCGATCTCCTTCTTGTCAACGCCACGGAGCAGAGCACCGATGTTGTCGCCGGCCTCAGCGTAGGCCAGCAGCTTGCGGAACATCTCGATACCGGTAACGGTGGTCTCCTTCTTCTCCTCCTGCAGGCCGACGATCTGGATCTTGTCGCCCATCTTGATCTGACCACGCTCAACACGGCCAGTGGCCACGGTGCCGCGGCCGGTGATGGTGAAGACGTCCTCAACGGGCATCAGGAAGGGCATATCAGCCTTACGGTCGGGAGTGGGGATGTAGCTGTCAACAGCGTCCATCAGCTCCTTGATGCAGGCGAAGTCGGGGTCATTCACGTCGCCGGACTCGTTGGTCAGAGCCATAACGGCGGAACCCTTGATGACGGGGATGTCGTCGCCGGGGAACTCGTAGCCGGACAGGGTCTCACGGACCTCCATCTCGACCAGCTCCAGCAGCTCCTCGTCGTCAACCAGGTCGCACTTGTTCAGGAACACGACGATGGCGGGCACGCCGACCTGACGGGCCAGCAGGATGTGCTCCTTGGTCTGAGCCATGGGGCCGTCGGTAGCAGCGATAACCAGGATGGCGCCGTCCATCTGAGCAGCACCGGTGATCATGTTCTTGATATAGTCAGCGTGGCCCGGGCAGTCAACGTGAGCATAGTGACGAGCCTCGGTCTCATACTCGACGTGAGCGGTGTTGATGGTAATGCCGCGCTCGCGCTCCTCGGGAGCCTTATCGATGGAAGCGTAGTCCATCATCTCGGCGCCGCCCTTCATGGCGAGGTACTTGGTGATAGCAGCGGTCAGAGTGGTCTTGCCGTGGTCAACATGGCCGACCCCGACGCCGCCGACTTCACCGACTACGCCTCCATCGATAAGGCTCCCGAGGAGCGCGAGCGCGGCATTACCATCAACACCGCTCACGTCGAGTATCAGACCGAGAAGCGTCACTATGCTCA
>JAZNQA010000066.1:0-3875 GCA_045589915.1 Candidatus Enterenecus sp. | reverse complement strand
CAAATCAGCAAGCGCTAATTATACGCTACGAACTTCCAGAAAACCGCCCGGATGGGCGGGTTTCTTTTTTGCAACACATGATTTGGGGGCCGCCGCCCTCGGCGGGTCTCACCCGCACACGCCAAACACCCCCCGGGATCTTGGCCTCCGGGGTTGTTTTGCGTGTGCGGGTGAGAGCCGCCGAGGGCGGCGGCCCCCAAATCATGTGTTGCAAAAAAGAAAACCGCCCATCCGGGCGGTTTTCTGGAAGTTCGTAGCGTATAATTAGCGCTTGCTGATTTGGCACCGCCGAAGGCGGGACGGCGGCTCATGCCGCCGCACAAGCGTTTTGCGCAGCAAAACCTTGAAATCGACGGAATTCACTTCCGGCGATTTGAATCAAATATGGGGTCCCCGGTTCAGCAAGCGTTTTTACAAAAACAGGCAGCCGTCCGCAAGGGACGACTGCCTGAAAACAGCAAGATATGAGGTTTAGCGCTTGCTGAACTGGGGAGCGCGGCGGGCGGCCTTCGCCGTACTTCTTACGCAGCCCATTGCGGTCAGTGACCGCAATGGGTACCCATTTGATTCAAATGCTCGGGCGAAATGAATTCGCCCTGCGCCAAGGTTTTGCCGATGGCAAAACGCTTGAACGGCGCAAATGCGCCGCCCCGCTGTGCGGGGCCCCGAAGGAGCGCAAGAAGTACGGTCTAAAGGCCATGAAAGCATGGCAAAAAGAAAGCCGCCCTTTCGGGCGTTTTTCTGGAAGTTCGTAGCGTATAATTAGCGCTTGCTGAACTGGGGAGCGCGGCGGGCGGCCTTCAGACCGTACTTCTTACGCTCCTTCATACGAGGATCACGGGTCAGGAAGCCGGCAGCCTTCAGGGCGGCACGGAACTCGGGATCCATCTCCAGCAGGGCACGGGCAATGCCGTGGCGCAGGGCGCCGGCCTGGCCGGTGACGCCGCCGCCGGTGACGGTGGCGACCACGTCCACCTTGCCGATAACACCGGTGGTGTTCAGGGGCTGGCGGACGACCATCTTCAGGGTCTCCAGACCGAAGTATTCCTCCACATCACGGCCGTTGATGGTGATGGAGCCGGTGCCGTTGGGGAACAGATGGACACGGGCCACGGAGGACTTCCGACGGCCGGTACCATAATGATAGGGCTTCTTGCTCTTGTACATGGTCAGTTACCTCCTTATTCCGCAGTCCAGGCTTCGGGCTTCTGAGCAGCGTGCTTGTGCTCGGCGCCACGATAGATCTTCAGGCGGCTCAGGGAGTCCTTGGTGACGATGTTGCGGGGCATCATACCACGGATGGCCACACGCATGGCCAGCTCAGGCTTCTCCTGCATCAGGATGCGGTACTTGGTCTCCTTCAGACCGCCCACATAGCCGGAGTGGGTGCGATAGAACTTCTGCTCGCCCTTGTTGCCGGTCAGGACAGCCTTCTCGGCGTTGATGATGACCACGAAATCGCCGCAGTCAGCGTGGGGAGTGTACTCGGGCTTGTGCTTGCCACGCAGCAGAACAGCGGCGGCGGCAGCAGTCTTGCCCAGAGGCTTGCCGGCAGCATCGAGAACGTACCACTTGCGCTCGATGTTACCCTTGTTTGCCATAAAGGTAGACATGTTGGTTTCCTCCATTTATGATGATTTATATTGAAAACACAGGGAAAACGCCGCTTTACAAGCGGGCGCAGGATGTATTATAATACGGTGATTTCAGTGTGTCAACAAGAAAAAACGATTTTTTTATTTGAGATTTAAAAATCTCGCTTTTTCTTTGTTTATCTCCTGTTATCTCCTGAAAGCTCGTTTTGATTTTGCGTTTTTGAGGTGTTCATATGCAGTTGATTTTGTCCCATTTGCGGCGGTGCATCGAAGATTATGATATGATTCGGGAGGGCGACAGGATCGCCGTGGGCGTGTCCGGCGGAAAGGACTCCCTGGTATTGCTGTACGCCATGGCCAAGCTGAAGGAATTTTACCCTGTGCCCTTTGAGCTGCACGCCATCACGGTACACCCCGGCGTGCCTGAGATGGACTTCGGGCCGGTCATAGAGCTGTGCAAAGAGCTGGGCGTGCCCTACCATGTGTTGCAGACGGAGATCTTCGACATCATCTTCAACCACCGCAAGGAGAAGAATCCCTGCTCCATGTGCGCCAAGATGCGGCGGGGCGCCATCCACAACGCCATGAAGGAGCTGGGGCTGAACAAGATCGCACTGGGGCATCACTATGACGATGCGGTGGAGACCTTTTTCCTGTCCCTGTTCTACGAGGGGCGTCTGTCCTGCTTCCAGCCGGTGACCTATCTGGACAGGACGGATGTGACCCAGATCCGGCCCCTGCTCTACTGCGGCGAGGGCATGATCCGCAACGCCGCCCAGCGGCACAGCCTGCCCATCGTCCACAACCCCTGCCCCGCCGACGGGAACACCCGACGGCAGGAGGTGAAGGAGCTGGTGGCCGAGCTGTCCAAGACCTATCCCCGGCTGAAAGACTATGTGTTCGGGGCCATGCAGCGGCTCCCTCTGCCCGAATGGGGGCCCAAGGAATATCGCCGCCGCCCCGAAGCGGAGAAGTAAAAAAACTCCCCTTTTCAGACGAAAAGGGGAGTTTTTGTGTGTGTTGAGCAGGCCGGCGCCGGCGCCCCCCGCCGCCACGGCTGCCGCCGAAGGAACGTCCGCCGCCGGAACTGCGTCCGCCTCCACCAAAGGAGCGTCCCCCGCCAAAGGAGCCGCCGGAACGGCTGGGACGGCTGGGACGGCTGGGACGGCTGGAGGCGGGACGGCTGGTGCGTCCGCCGCCGAAAGAGCTGCCCGAGGGGCGGGAGGTGCGTCCGCCGCCGCCGAAGGAGCGTCCACCGCCGAACAGACCGGGCTTGGGGGTGGAAGGGCGGTGGGCACGGGGAGGTCTCGCCGGACGGGGAGGCATGGGCGGTCTGGGCGGGCGGGGATGGAAGACCCGGAAAGGCCGATAGGAGTAGGTGGGGCCGTAATAGCCACGGCGATACCGGCGGTAACGGGAACCCTCGGACAGGGCCAGTATCACAATAATGAGCACCACGATGATAATGAATTCTTTCAAGTCATGATCCTCCTTGGTCAGCCTCAGTAGTGGTCATAGTACCAGTCGGCCAGCGCATCGGTGAGGGAGAGCAGGGCATCGCCGTAGTCGCCGCGGGCGAAGTCGTTCTCCATGTAGTTCCATGCGTAATTGTCGCAGTCGGTGTCGGTGAACATATTCACCAGACCGGCGCCCTGCACCAGCCAGTAGTTCTCGCCGGAAATGTCCAGCACCACGATGAAGTCGTACTCCCGCAGGTCGATGTCTTTGGCGTAGTCCAGCGCAAAGTCGCCCAGATCATTCCGATTGTAATTGGTGGTGACGCAGGCGATGACAACGTCCATGTCACGGTACAGCTCCCGGTTCAAGTCGCTGAGCTTGCGCTCGTCGGAGGCGGAGAGGACGTTGGCATCATCATAGACATAGAAAGAGTCAGAGCTGGGGGGCGTGTACGAGGGGCCGCCGGGGGCGGGATCCCTGGATTTGGAGATGCCGATGACAACAGCCACGACGATCATGATAATGGCGATGGCCCAGGCCACGCCTTGTTTTTTCAGAATGCTCATATCGGTCTCCTTTCAGGAGAGGGATGGGAGGGAACCCGTGCAGAGGCAAGGGCAGAGCCCTTGCCCTACGGGATACCTCATCCGGTTGCCCAAAGGGCAGCCAACTTCCCCTCAAGGGGGAGGTGTTGGGATGCTGCTCACGACGACGCAGCGCTTCTTGTTGTCACGCTTTGCCTGTTCGCAACGTGCGGCTTCCCTCCGACTTGGACTCGAAACAGAACTGCTCCGCAGTTCTTGGTTTCTCGTCCTCGCTTCG
>JAZNQA010000065.1:0-43044 GCA_045589915.1 Candidatus Enterenecus sp. | reverse complement strand
GACTTGTGCCTCACGGCGAGTGGGGCAAGTGGCTTGCCGAGAACGTGGACTATTCGGAATCCACCGCCAACAATCTGATGCGGTGCTTCAAGGAGTTCGGTGACGAGCAGATCGACCTTTTCACGGGGGTATCGGATGCGGATTTCTTCTCGGTCTTGAACCAGTCCCAGATGCTGGAGGTCATCGCTCTGCCCAAGGAGCAGCGGCGTGATTTCGTGGAGGCGCACCGGGAGGAGATCGAGAGCGGGGAGATGTCGGTGCGCGACATGAAGGCCGAGATCGCCAGACTCAAGAAGGAGAACGAGCAGCAGGCAGAGGATATTCGCTTCAACGACGAGACCTACAACAAGCTTTGGGAGGAGCACAAGGCACAGAACTTGGAGCTGGAGGCTCTGAAAAATGCGCAGCCCCCCGAGCCTGTGGTGCAGGAGGTGATCGTTCACAGTCCGTCGGATGAAGATATCGAGAAGATCCGTGCTGCCGAGGAGGAGAGGCTTCGCACCGAGTTTGAGGCCGAGAGAACCAAGACCTTGAAGGAGTGCCGTGAGGAAGTTGCCGCAGCGGAGAAGGCACGTGATAAGGCCGTGGAGAAGGCCGAGAAGGAAGCCAACGACGCGGGCGAGCTGGCCGCCAAGATGGAGAAGATCAAGGCAGACCACAAGGCCGCCATGGACAAGCTGAACGCCGAGCACGCCAGCAAGATCGCCGAGCTGGAGGCCTCCTACAAGAAGCAGGCCAAGGCCTCCGCCGCCGGTACGGATCCCAACGTGGTGCGGATCCAGCTGGCATTTGAGGACTTTAAGCGAACCGTTAAGGTGATGTCCGCCACTCTCAACAAAATGAAGGCAGAGGGCGGAGAGGCCGCACAGAAGGCCGACAAGCTGCAGGCCAACTTGGAGAATATCCTCGGGAGCCTGATCGCGGAAGCGGGGTGGACGGTATGAAGAACGTCCAAAAAGACTACGCCCTGCGCTTAATGGTCCTGTTGGTCCTGGTGATGACCTTTGGGCTGCTGGTGCTGGGGGTACAGAAGCGAAGTAGCCGGAAGGGGGAGCCGTTGGAGCTCCCCGCCTCGGACGAGGTGACGGTCTGCTACTATATTCCCGACGTGGGGTCGCCCTACGAGCAGGTATGGCTTGGCGGGGAGCAGCTGGAGGAGGCGCTCTCGGAGCTGGCAGGGGTGGTTTTTTACCCAGCCGATGAGCCGGACGGGGGGAAGATGGTCTCCTGTCTGGTGATTGCTACCAACGAGGAGCAGATCACGGTGCATGTGGATGAGGATGGCGCGTGTTGGGTATGGATGGAAATCAAGGGATGGATGAAGGGAGAGGATCATGAAACTCAAAAAGATTGAGAAGATCTGCAAGTCGGCAGGAGTAATCCACCTGTATGACGAATTGAAGGTAGTTGATAAATAGGAAGACGATGTAACTATAAGTCCTGTACGTCAATGGATGGGAGACGGAGGAGCGGTGTACCCGCTGGAGGGGATGCCTTGGCTGGATACCGATTGCGTGTACGCAATCTTTGACATAGACGCCAAGAAAGCCGATAAACTCCGCATCGCATATTATGAGGAGCTTCCGCCCGGCCTATGCTTTGATGACGTGACCACGGGAGAGGAACTGCTTGAACCGGTGAAACTGACCATGTCGCTGGGTGGAGTTGCTCTTCATCTGCTTCGAGACAGCACGGGGGCTCTGCTGGTCATTAAGGACGAGTACCGCGCCCCCATCGATAACTGGAAGGACTGTGAATGCTATAAGAGAGTGTCCGAGAGTGGTACACCGTACGTAGCTGTCAAGAGTGGATGCATCCTGCGGGGCGTGATCATGCCGTACAACTGCATCGATGCAGATTTTGTTGAGGCACTGGGAGCGGTGTATAACGCGGCGGGAGTTGCGGCGGCGGCCCAGAAGGAGGGAAAGCAGTCATGATTCAAGTGCTGAAACGTCTGTTTTGCAGACACAAATGGGAAGTCGTCCGCAGAATCGATAAGTTTCAATCCCTCCGCGGGGAGCAGCTGTACAGACGGTGCGAAAAATGCGGGAAGGTGGTCAAGTACATTTACCGCGAGTACGAAGGAAATGGATTCAAGTAATATCGTCTACAACGAGGACTGTATGGTCGGCATGGCCCGCTTCCCGGACAAGCATTTCGATCTGGCCGTGGTCGATCCTCCCTATTTCAGCGGTCCAGAACGGCGGGGATATTACGGGAGCTCGGTCAGCACTCAACACGTTGCGCGGAAGCAATACCCCGTGACGAAGGCGTGGCAGGTTCCTGGTGCTGACTACTTCCGCGAACTGGAGCGGGTCTCCAAGCGGTACATTGTGTGGGGGTGCAACTACTTCGACTACCTGTTCGCACCCGGGCGGATCGTGTGGGACAAGTGCAACGGCTTATCCACGTTTTCGGACTGCGAGATTTCCGCCACCAACATCCACGACAGCGTCCGGCTGTACCGCTATATGTGGAACGGCATGATGCAAGGCAAGAGTGTGGACGAGGGGCACATCATGAGGGGGAATAAGAGACTCAACGACGTGCGGATCCACCCCACCCAAAAGCCTATTGACCTTTACCGCTGGATCTTCCGCAATTACGCGGAGGAAGGATGGAGGATCCTTGATACCCATGTCGGGAGCGGTACGAGCCGCCGGGCGGCGTGGGAGATGGGGTTGGAGTTCGTTGGGTTTGAAATCGAGAAGGTCTACTTTGACCTTCAGGAAGCACATTTTCAGGAACATTCGGCGCAGTTGCGCTGTATGTAATATATGAACCGAGGAACATGAGAGCGGAGGTATGACGAGATGAGCAAGATAGAGTTGGAATCATGCCCAATGTGCGGCGGAGGCGTGACGCTGTGGGTAAATATGGACGTAGGCGCTTTTGCTTCGTGCCACTCATGTAAAAACCACTTTTCAGTATGCTGCATGAATGAGATCCCTCTTTATGGTGGATATAGAATCAGAAAAAGCACCAAAGATAAGATAAAAAGAAAATGGAATAGCATGGCTATACATTTAAGAGAGACAGAAAGGAGGTGAAACCAATGGACAACAACAAGTTTGAGCAAATTGTTAAGAAGGTCGTCGCAGACCATCACAATGCAAGCAACGATCCAGGCCTCAGCCAGATCACCGAAGACGACGTCTACATCGTGTGGTCTTGCAAGACCCTGCAGAACAACAAGGCTCTGGCAAGCTCAACCGCAAAGGGCTGCATGTACTACGAGCTGACCTACAACGGAGACAAGGACGAGCTGTACGTGGATGCCTATATCAAGAAGAACAACGTCTGCATCAAGAATCCCGCCGGGAAGTTCTGATTTTGTTCCCGCCGAAAAAGGGTTAACAGTAGGCAAGGATCCAGACCAGTAACCCTGCGACCTCCTTCGGGAGGGCAACACCCACCGCCGTAAGGGCGTGTACGCTGTTAGGGATCCAGAGCCCCTGAAGGGGGGCGAAAGCGGTTTAAGTCACATAAAAAAGCCACAAGCGTGAGTTCTGGCGGAGTGCGGGTAAAGACCGACCAGGTCGGAGACACCCAAGACCTCGTAAGGCCCGGTAATCAGTCTCGGAAGTTGTAGACGATACATCGAAAAGGCTTTCCGCTTTAGCCTCCTCCCCGGAGGAGGCTCCCCCTCGGGGGAATCTACCATTGTATATAGTATATACGCAAGCCCTCGGAGGGCGCGAAAGCGCGGCGGGTCGGCACCGTCTGCTTGCAGAAAACAAGGGAATAACAGCGTGAAATTTGAGGGTCGCTTCCTCAATTAACCTCGATTTCCCTGTATTAAGAGTTTAACCACAAGAAGGAGGGGAAGCATGGGAGAAAACATGGGAGGCTTTGCAGAGCTTTTAAATGCTCATGGCTTTGATGTCAATGTCGAGTCTGTCAGGTCTGTCCAGCAGGGACGCTGGCTGACCTTCCGGGGAGCGGAGGAGCTTGCGGTCGTGCAGACAGGGTTTTCCGAGTATACCCCGGACATGCCGTGCTACATGGTGATGCGCGATATGATCCGCGTGATGGCCGAGGTCTACATGGTCGCGTCCAGAAGCATGGAGGCCAAGATGGATATTGGCGGCGAAGAACGCACGGCCGGGATGGTCGCGGACATCTACATGGAGATCAAGGCGGAGGATCTGGAACGCCTGTGGGAGAAGATCGGCAGTTTTTTACCGAAGGTCAACAGCATCAAGAGCTACCTGCGGGCGGCGATCTATAACACGGTATTCGAGGGCGGAACAGACGACGAAAGGGAGACCGAAACGGTCAAGAGAGATATGGGGTGGCGTTGATCGCCCTAAAGAAAGGAGACGGCATGGCAAAGAAGGGAAAGAAGCGCAGCGGGATGATCAGATTTTCCCGCGAGACGATGTACAACGCGGGCACAGAGTATTGCGATACCTCTATCTACACGGTCAAGGCTCCCCGCAATGTGCGGAGAAAGCTGGGCAACCCTTCGCGCCCCTGCCAGGAGGCATTGAACGAGCGGAACGCCAAGCTACGCCTGAAAAGGCTGATCGAGGCCAACTTCGTCGAGGGCAAGGATATTTTCGTGACTTTCACCTTCGACAAGGGCCACAAGCCCGAGACCCGCGCCGAGGCGAGAAAGCTGTTCGGAAATTTCCTACGCCGTATGCGCCGTGCTTGGAAATCCATGGGAATCAACGGGGAGCCCCGTTGCATCTACGTGCTGGAGGGCAAGGATGGCGGTCATATCCACATCCACGTGGTCATGTCCTGCGGAATGGACTATGAGACAATCAAGGCGCTGTGGGGTATGGCTCTGTTCGTCAACGTCAAGATCCTGCAGGGTGTGGAGGGAGGCTTTGATCCGCTGTCCAAGTATCTCAACAAGCAGGGCAAGCTCTCAGATGGCGAGCGCAGATGGTACCGTTTCGGTCGGCTGTCGGAGCCCTCCTGCGAGGAGCTGAACGCCAAGATCCCGCTGGACGACGTGGCCGAGCTGGGTCAATACATACAGGACGAGATGTACGCGGGGGAGGATGTGATCCCCACATCCGAGCGTTTCGCGCCGGTGGAGTCCCGCTATCCCGGATATTTCTGCGCCAAGGCTGAGGCAAAGTATCTGGAGCAGTTCCGGGAGTGGGTGATCCACGTCAACCTGTACCGACAGGACACCCCTGCGGGGGTAGAGGAGGCAGATCGGAGACGGAGGGAGGAAAACAAGATCTCCGAGCGCAAGAAGCTGGAAGCAAGGCTGGGGCTGTAATGTCCCGGTGCCTTTGACATACACATTTTTGCGAGACCGCCGAACGGCGGTAGAAAGGAGGCTATCATGAGCAATCGAGAAGAGAGACGATCCAAGGTGCGGAAGCAAAACGACCGATACCGTCGCGCCATGGCGGCATGGTACGAGAAGGAGCCGCCGAGATGGAGATTGTTGGCTTGGATGAGATGGCGGGCAAGGATGCCCAGATAGGAGGTGCCGATGGGTGGAGGTTATAACTGGATCGACGCGAGCGTGGTGTGCCCTTTCTACAAGACCGCGGAGGGCCGCTGCATTACCTGTACAGGCGGCATGGCCAGGAACACCGAGACGAGGACCACATTCCGAAAGACCGCAGACCGTGAGCGTTACATGAGGAACTACTGCCAGTGCAACGCCTACAAGACCTGCGTGTTGGCCGTGGCGGCCTCTCTGCAACACGGCTACGAGGCCCCGACAGATCGGGAGATCAAGAGAGCGGACGCAGACGAGGCGAGCTGATGGCATAGAGATAGCCCCCACCGGGTGAATGGTGGGGGCTGTTCTTTATTCTTCATCAACAAGCTCGTTTTCGTACACGGTCAGATCCGCGATAGATTGCCGCCGCCCCTCATCAGTATCGGGGTACACGCACGCGCATCCGCACCGAGGGCAGAGGTCAGCAAGGGTGGGGTGAGCCGTGAACCGCGCCCCGCACTCCTCGCAAAAGTAGGCCTGCTTGGGCGGGTAGTCATTCTCCAGGCCGAAGCGCAACAGGGGCAGGAGATAGTCCGGCATCGAGCGGGTGCCGGTGCTCCAGTTCTCGGCGGTCCTCACGGGGATCGAGAACCGCTTGGAGAACTCGCGGATGGTAAGATGGTGGTCGGCAAGAAGCTGCTTGAAGTCGGTCACGGTCAGATCACCTCCCGGTAGTCCTCGAAGATCATGGTCTGCTCGGCAAACCAGACTCCGCAGAACAGGCTGTTATTGTTGCTGTCGTCGTAATACGCCTTCATGTCGGGGCGGCGGGTGAGATACGCGGTGATAATGCTATCGACGTCCTGGCGCTTGATCTGGGTGATACCCATATCGTTGGCGACCTTCTTCAAGAAGAAGTAATTGCCCGCTTTCACCATGTTATCGATCAGATCCTTTTTCCATGCTTTCATGTTGTTCCTCCTTGATTCCACCCGTTGGGTGGTTTCTGTATGTATTATACCACTCAATGGGTGGTTTGTCAATAGCTTTCCAAAAAAAGTTTTGAACAAACTGTAAACAATGCGAAAATGGGGTGTGGGTTTTTTTCGCAAAATCTGCTATAGTGAAGGCACGACGGAAAAATCGGTCAAACCGAACACACCGCAAGCGCGGGAGCGCGGGCGGGCACACACGCGCAAGGAGGTGAGTCTGTGGCGAGAGACGTAAAACTCAAGGATTGGGAAAGTGAAGATCGCCTGGCCCTTTTGAGGTCGGTATCTGATCAATCTATCCGCAAGATCGCGGAGTTCATCGGTATCGCACCGTCCACGCTGGGCGAGTGGAAAAAGAAAAGCCCGAAGATCACGGCAGCCTTGTCGCAGGACAATCCCCAGCGGGAGATCAATGTCAACGACAGCATCTACAGATCTACCCATGACCGCGTGGTGCCTACCGTTGAGGTCGAGACGATCTACGACGAGAACGGGAAGGCGGTCGGTAAGAAGGTCAAGGAGAAGCAGGTGGTCATCCCCGCCAGCTTTGCGGCTCAAAGATACTGGGCCGAGCGGTGCGCGGCAAGCTCCAGCGATGCTGTCGCCGGCTTCATCCCGGTTCCTGACCTGATGGACGATCCTGACGAGGATGCCAGCGAGGACACGGAGGTCAGGGCCATTGAGTAAGACCATCTACGACCGATACCAGACCGGGGAGATCTACAACGGCAAGAGAGCGGTCTGGGTGCCGCAGCCGCGTCAAGAGGAGTTCATGCGGCGTACCGAGGACGAGGTTCTGTTCGGCGGGGCGGCGGGAGGCGGTAAGAGCGATGCCATTGTGGCGGAGGCTCTGCGGCAAATCCACATTCCCCACTACAAGGGACTGATCCTTCGAAAGACCTACCCGCAGCTGGCGGAAATCATAGAAAAGACCTACCGACTCTACCCGCAGATCGACCCCAAGGCACGGTACAACAGCACCAGCCACACGTGGAGGTTCTCGTCGGGCGCGAAGATTATTTTCGGGTCGCTGCCCCATCCCAAGGACAAGTACAACTATCAAGGACAGGCTTACGACTTCATCGCATTCGACGAGCTCACCCATTTCACCTGGGAGGAGTACCGATACCTGTTTTCCCGCAACCGACCCAACGGCCCCGGTACCAGAGTCTATATGCGGGCCACTGCCAACCCGGGAGGGGTGGGACACGGGTGGGTCAAGGAGCGGTTCGTCACCCCCGCACCGCCCATGAAAACCATTTGGGAGAAGATTCCGATACAGTTTCCCGACGGGCGGATGGAGGTTCGGAGCACATCCCGGGTGTACGTGCCCTCCCGCGTCACCGACAATATGGCGCTCATGGAGAACGATCCCGCCTATATCGCGCGGTTGGCGTCCCTGCCCGAGGCCGAGCGAAAGGCACTTCTGGAGGGGGACTGGGATTCCTACTACGGTCAGGTCTTCGGAGAATTCCGCAATGAGCCCGATCACTATGGGGATCGCAAATACACCCACGTCATCGCTCCCTTTGATCTGCCGAGGCATTGGAAGATTTACCGATCCTTTGACTGGGGCTACCGCAAGCCCTTTTCCTTCGGCTGGTGGGCCATCGACCAGGACGGCGTGGCCTTCCGTATTCTGGAATGGTACGGCTGCAGGCAGGGGCGGCAGGACGAGGGCTTGGAGATGAGCGCGTCAGACGTATTTGACCACGTGGCCAAGCTGGAGAAGGAGCACACGTTGCTCAGGGGCCGCAAGATCATCGGCATTGCAGACCCCGCCATCTGGCAAAAGGACGGCGGTGTCAGCATTGCCGAGGAGGCCTCACGCAAGGGGATCTACTTCAACAAGGCAGACAACACCCGCATAGCCGGGTGGGCGCAGGTTCACGAGCGGTTGAAGTTCGGCAAGGACGGGAGAGCCCGACTGTATGTTTTCAACACCTGCCGCGACTTTATCCGGGTATTTCCCGCGGCACAGTACGACCCGAACAAGGTGGAGGACGTGGACACCAAGGGAGAGGATCACATCTGTGACGAGACTCGGTACTTCTGCATGGAGAATCCTTTGCCTACTCAGCTGACAGAGAGAGACGAAAACTGGCGGATCAATCCGCTGAATCTATATCTGGATATCAAGAGAGGAGATCTGCGATGAATCCAAACGAGGGCGGAGCTGTTACCGCCAAGAAAAGGACCGTCATCGGTCGGAAGGAGATCGGGAAAGCCAGAGCCACGCTGGAGGAGTTCCGCGCGGCCAAGGCGATCCTGAACGAGGAGGTCAGACTGAACGAGCAGTGGTACCGACGCCGTCACATGATGATGGCCAAGACGGGCCGAAAGGTCAGCATGCCCGATCACGAGGGGGACAGCGTCCCCGAGCGTGTCAAGGGTGAGGAGGTGGAGGCCTCCTCGGCGTACCTGTTCAACGCCATTCAGAATTTCCATGCCGACGCCATGGACAATTATCCGAGGGCGAACGTGCTGGCCAGATCCAAGGAGGACATGGCCGAGGCTACCAAGCTCTCCCACATTCTGCCAGCCCTTCACGACCGTATCGGTCTGGAAAAGACCTACGATCGTGTCATGTGGTGCAAGGGAATCCAGGGCTGGGGATTCTACTCGGTCCTCTGGGACAAGAACGCCGACTTTGGCGCCGGGGAGATCTCGGTGAAGAAGGTGAAGATCCTGAACCTATACTGGGATCAAGAGGTGGAGGACTTCCAGGAATCCTCGGACGTGTTCTACGTGCACCAGAAGCGCAAGGACGAGCTGAGGCGGGCATATCCCAAGGTAGACTTTGAAAAGCTATCCACGGACGAGAGGGACTTTGAGCGCCACATGGGGAATCCCAAGAACGCGCACAGCGACAAGGTAGACGTGGTGGACTGGTACTATAAAAAGCCAACCGAGGACGGAAGAACCGTTCTTCACTTCTGCAAGTTCGTCGGCGACGTGGTGCTGTACGCCACTGAAAACGATTCGGAGCTGTCCGAGCGGGGCCTGTATGACCACGGACTGTACCCCTTTATTCCCGACGTGCTCTATCCTCTGGATGGACAGGTAGCGGGCTTCGGCAAGATCTCGGTGGGCTCCAATACCCAGGCATACGTGGACATTCTCAGCCAGGCTATCGTGGAGATGGCGCTGTGGTCCTGCCGCCCCCGTTATTTTGAGAAGGAGGGCGTGGGCCTGAACGAGGCTGATTTCATGGACACCCGCAAGCAGATTGTCAAGATCAGCGGGGATCCCGAAAACCTCAGACCGATGCAACTCCCCAACCTGGACGGGAACATCATCAACCTGCGGGACGGGCTCATCAACATCCTCAACGATAACACCAACGCCCGCGACGTGGCGACAGGATCCTCACCCGGCGGTGTGACCGCGGCCTCGGGGCTGGCCATTCTGGATCAGAATCAGGGCAAGACGGGCCGAGACGCTAACCGCGAGTCCTTCCGCGCCTTCCGCGATATCGTACAGATGGAGATCGAGCTGATCCGACAGTTCTACACCAACGATCACTACTTCCGGGTCATCGACCAGACCACGGGACAGACCCAGTATCTGTCCGTCAACAATAAGGGATTGGTGGGAGACCGGGAAAAGGGAAAGGCACACCCCCTGTTTGACCTGGAAATCACAACCGAGAAGGCCAACGCCTATACCCGCATGGCCAACAACGAGCTGATCCTGTCCTTCTTCAACGCCCGATTCTTTGACCCGAGAATGGGGACGCAGGCGCTGGCCTGCCTGAAGCTTATGGACTTTGAGCGCAAGGAGGAGCTGATCCAGATGATCACCGCCAACATCCGCGATCAAGAGGTCAAGGAGGCTGTGGCCGAGGTGCTCATGACATACGCCGCCGCCATCGAGGAGATGTACAGCGAGCGCGGGATCGAAAGTAACGCCGTGGCCAACACCCAGGCGCTGGTGCAGCAGCTGCTCGGCGAGACAGCGGTCTCCACCGGCGGGGCAGATATGCCGAGCGTGAGCGGTCAGGAGCACGCGGTGGTGCAGAAAGCGAGAGAGGAGACGGCAGGCGCTACGTCGCCGGTGTAATACCATGATACAGATTAAAATCACGAACACGGGCCGCGCCATTCGTCTGGAGGCCAAGGGGCATGCGCAGACCGCCGATCCCGGATATGACCTGATCTGCGCCGGGGTGTCCGCACTGATATACGGATACGCCGGAGCGGTGGACACGATCCCGCGGGCCAAGACAACAGGCGGCGTCATTGACGTGGGCCGCAAGGATGGGTACGCATTGATCGAGGTGAGCTGTAAGGATCAAAAGACCTATAAACGGGTGCGAGCCTTCCTGGAGCCCGTCTATCACGGCTTGCGGGTGCTTCACAAGAGCGCTCCGACAGCCATATCCATTCAAGTCGTTGAGCCGTAAGGCAAGACATATCGGGTGACCCACGACACGGGTCAAAATACTACGGAAGCCCACGATACGGGCGAAAGGAGGTCTGTATGACCGATAACAACAAGATGTGGGAGCGGCTTTCTCTGCTCCGTCTCGGGCTCCAGTTTTTTGCGGAGGGTACTGGAGACGGCGGCGCGGCGGGGGCAAGCTCGGCTGACGGAGCAAGCAAATCTCCCGAGGGAGGGGCGGGCGACGCCGGTAACACGAAAGCAGAGGGCGGAAGCGCCCAGGGCTACTACGACGCCATGAGCAAGGAGGAGAGAGCCGATTTTCTGAAAAAGAACGGCCTTTTGCACCACACGGCGGCGACGGCCCGCTACAAGTCGGCTACCGATAAGGCGGCCAAGCTGGACAGCCTGCAGGGAAGCTTCGCGGATCTGGCCAAGATCTACGGGCTGGACGAGAACGACCACGAGGGCATCCTCAGAGCGGCCATGAATAATCCTGCCCGAATCAGGGAAAAGGCAAGGGAGCTGGGTACGAACGACGAGAAGGCGGCGGTGGTTCTGTCCATCGAGGACGAGAACAACCGCCTCAAGCGCGAGAAGACCGAGCAGATCCGTGCCCAGGAGAGGACTCGCATGGCTAACGAGGAGGCGGAGACAAAGGGTGTGTACCCTACATTCAACTTTGACGCCGCATCCGAGAATCCCGCGTTCAAGGCCATGGTAGACGCGGGGATTCACATGAAGACCGCTTATGAAAGCGCGTTCCACGCCGAGCTGTCGGCTGCGGCTATCGAAGCCGCCCGGGAGGAAGCAAGAGCCTCGGCGCTTGCCGAGTACCGAGCCAACGGAGCTCGCCCCGAGGAGGGTGCGGCAGGAGCCACGGGTGAGGCTACTCTTGCCACGGACTACAAGTCCATGACCCGGGAGCAGCTGAGAGCAGCCGAAAAGAAATATCTGTAAACAAAGCTCCTCCGCAGAAGGAGAAAAAAGAATATGAGATACGTTATCAATGCAATCGAGACCGAAGCTCTGCGGATCCTGTCCCTGTGCTTCAACATTCAGATGTTCGCCGCCGGCGGCACCGTCGTGCCTGAGAACGCGGCCGGGAACATGATGACCAGCGACTCCCCCGAGGTGGATCCCGAGTTCGGGAAGATCAACGACGAGGACTTTGTGCGGATGCACGAGGCCAAGCTGGTCTTTACCAAGTGGGGCAGTAAGGTCAACGTTCCTATGAACAGCGGCACCGGCGTGCGCTTCTTCAAGAAGCACCACCTGGATCCCATCAAGAATCCTCTGACCGAGGGCCTGACCCCCAACCCCAGCAAGTTCACCATCACGGCCTTCACCGCCGAGATCGAGCAGTACGGCGACTGGATCATGTTCACCGACGTGGCTACCCAGACCGCCATCCACCGCCTCATGAAGGAGGTCAGACAGCCCCAGGCCTACCAGTCCGCCAAGACCAAGGATCTGTTGGTCAGAGACGAGCTGCTTCAGGGCGCTCAGGCCGCTTACGCCTCCAAGTCCGACGGTACCGAGGTTGAATCCATCGGTGCGCTGGACGCCACCTGTAAGCTGACCGTAGAGGAGGTCCGCAAGATGGCCAACCGCTTCAAGGCCAACGACATCGAGCCCGCCATTGACGGTGACTACGTGGCCATCGTTCACCCCGACGTCATGACCGATCTGCGCCGCGACCCCGAGTGGAAGGAGTGGAACAAGGCCGAGAACGCCACCAAGTTTGAAAACGGTGAGGTGGGTCGTGTGGAGTGTGTCCGCTTCGTGGAGACCTCCATCGCCGCCATCACCAAGGAGACCGGCGAGGCAGGCGGCCTGGGTGTCTACCACAGCCTGTTCTTCGGCGCGGATGCCTATTCCGTGCTGGATCTGGACGGCCAGGGCGTGAAGGTCATCGTCAAGACCCCCGGCTCCGCGGGCACTGCAGACCCTCTGGATCAGAGATGCTCCGTGGGCTGGAAGCTGTGGAACGGCGCGGCGGTCAAGGACGATCTGGCCATCTACGACCTGATGAGCACGTCCTCCAAGTCTGCCAAGGTCGCCGCCAACTAATCTGACCGAAAGGAGTGAATGAAATGGCAGAAACCAAAAAGCCCGATCTGGTTGAGATCGACGTACCCCTCAACCCCCTGGACCGCAAGGACAAGTACATGATCCTCACCGTCAACGACGAGAGCATCCAGGTGATCCGCGGTGAGACCAACCGTGTCCCCGCAAAATTTGCGGAGGAATTCCGCCGCAAGAACCGAATGGCCAAGAAGAGAGACGCCCGCAAGGACGCTCTGGAGGCGGCCATGAACGAGAACGCCGAAAAGAGCGGCGCATACTCCCAGAGATAAGAAATGAGGAGGCGGAGGAATCTTCCTCCGCCTCCTTTTACAGGAGGAACCCATGAAGGTATGTGAGGCAATTGCGCAGATAGACAGCCTTCGTCCAAACACCGTTGACGAAAAGACTAAAAGATTCTGGCTGACCCGTGTGGATCAGTACGTTTTCAAAGAAATCGTCAGTCAGCGGGCGGGAGCTGAAGGGAAAACCTTCACTCCTTATGGGGACGGAGACGGAGAGCGGGAGCTGTTGGTCCCCGCGCCCTACGACGAGCTGTATCTGTTTTATCTAGAAGGCATGATCTACTATGCCACCCGTGAGCTGGATAAGATGTCCAGCAGCATGGCGCTGTACAACCAGGCCATGAACGACTACAAAAACAGGTATTTCAGCGAGCACGGCCAGCTGCCGTTGCCGCCCACGAAATACTGGTAAGGAGGATCGGATGCCGCTATTTTACCCGACGTTATATCAGACCGAGCGTGCGTCATCCGTGACGGACACCTTTCTCGGCCTCAACCGCCGCCTGCGCATCGGGGATGGCGAGTTTTACGATATGCAGAATCTGACCTCGGATGAGGCACCGGTTCTGGCGACCCGTAAAAAGCGCGGTATCCCTTTATACGAGGGCGCGACGGATCCCAGGCACATCACCACACGTGCAGCGGGAAGCATAGGCAGTTATCAGGCGGTATTCATCGACGGCTCAACGCTGTGGATCGGGCTTGTGGACAAGGTTGACCTGTCTCCATATGGATACGTAGCAGATGGAGACAAGCAGCTGATCGCCATGGGCGCCTACATCATCGTGCTCCCGGATATGTTATACGTCAATACCACGGACACATCAGACGCGGGACGCATCGAGGACGGCTTCCGAGGAAACGGGGATAAGCTGTCCGAGGTGGTTGCCACTATAACCATGTGCGACTACGAGGGAGTTGCCCCCCAATATACCCAGATGTCTGAGCCTTTGTTTATCAACAACGAGACGGACGAGGTCTACACGGACGAGAACGGTGAAAAGCTCAAGAGCGTCAACGGACGGCTCTGGCAGAAGCTTGGAGAGGAAGACGGCTTGTACCGATACGATGAGGACAAGGGGCAGTGGTATAAGATCACCTCATACGTCAGGCTGACGGTGGATTCCCGGTACGACATGCTGGGCGTTATCAAGCAACTCAACTTCACCCGAGAGATTCGGGAGGGAGACGCGCTGACATTCCGAGGGCTGTACAGCAACGTTAACGGCGGCATCACAGACGGCACGCACATGGTGGTCAAGGTGTTCGACCGTAACGACGCTGTATCGGGCGTAGGCAAGGCCCTTGTGATCGAGGGCACGACGGCCGTAACCAATCTGATCATTGAACAGGACATAACGGGCAAGGAGATCGTGGTGGAGCGATTCATCCCCGCGCTGGACTACGTCTGCGAGGCAGGAAACCGCCTGTGGGGATGCTACTACGGAGAGGATGCAGGCGGGAAGACCATAAACGAGATTTACTGTAGCGCCCGGGGTGACTTCTTCCGATGGGGACTCGGGAATGCCGATAACGAAGATGCTCCCGTGACCTTCTCCATCGGCACAGACGGCGCGTGGACGGGGGCTATCAACTACGACGGATACCCGACATTTTTCAAGGAGCGCATGATGCACCGCGTCGGCGGGTACGGAGCCTCGGGATTTACGCTGTACGACACGCCCTGTATGGGTGTGGCACGCGGCGCACACAAATCCCTGGCCGTAGTCGGAAACGTTCTGTACTATAAATCCTCGGGGCCTGTGATGGGCTTTGACGGATCAACGCCCGTTCCTGTGTCGGACGCGCTGGGTAGGCTGACAGGGTACACCCACGCCGTGGGCGGTGCCTGCGGGGATAAATACTACCTGGCCATCCACAAGACGTCGGGCAGCACGCCCATCGACAAGCACGTGTACGTGCTGGATACGGTCAAGGGGATGTGGCACAGGGAGGACCAAACCGAGATCGAGAGCATGACGGCTGCGGGGGACAATCTCTGGTTTATCGCCGTAAAGCGAGACGCGACGGGAGCTGTTACCCGGCGGATCATGACGGTAGAGACTACGGTGGGCGCTCTTGCTGCGGAGATCGACGAGACCCCCATCTCCTGGTACGCCGAGACCGGGATCATGGGTCTGGAGACCACCGACGCCCGGTATCTGGATAAGATCATGCTCAAGGTATGGCTGGAGGCGGGCTCGTCGGTACGGGTATCGGTGCAGTATGACTTAAACGGAGTATGGAAGCAGATCATGGCCACCGAGGCACCGACGCTGAGAACGGTACCCATGACCATACTGCCCGTCCGATGCGACCACATGAGGCTCCGCATAGACGGAGTCGGGGCCTGCAAGATCTTCTCCATAACCAAAATCTATGAGAAGGCGGAGGAACACTGATGAATTATAAAATACGCAAGATTCCCCCCTTGAAGGGGACCACCCAGGAGCAGATCAACGCCATGCGCGAGCACGTCAATACCCTGGTGGATGAGATCAACCGCGTGCTGGAGGCCAAGGACCGGGAGATTGAGGCTTTAAAAAGAGAGGTGAGACGGAATGGCTAAGAGGATCCTGTACGGGCTTGAGGACTACGCAAGGGATCGGTACACCAAAGCTGCTCCCGTTGCCGGTGTCGCCCGCCCTGTGACCTATACGCCCACGCCTTCAGCCGGGACGACACCGCAGAGCATACGGGGCGAGGGTCAGCGCCTGAATCGCACCGTGATTTCTCCCGCGGCGGCGCAGAACGTCAGACGGGTCGCGGACAGGCCTTTGATAGAAGACGCAAGCAATACGAATACAGGGGGACAGGGACAGTCCGAGATCCGCACAGGCGAGCGGGCCTTGACCGCTAACGAGCTGACCCTGATCCGCCGTCTGGATGATCTGTCAGCGGCCCAGGAGAACCTGTCCCGGGTGCTGAACCGCAGGTTCAGCTATGACGAGACCTCCAGTCCTCTGTACAGCATTCTGCAGAAGCAGTACGAGCAGGAGGCAGAAAGAGCCGCCGGCAGAGCCTACGCAAGCGCGACGGCTAATACGGGCGGCTACGGCTCCTCCTACGCCACCATGGCCGGGGAGGACGCCAGACGGCAGGTTATGTCCGGCTTCGGAGAGATGCAGGACGAGCTGTACCAAGCCGCCTGGGACGAGTTCCAGGCAGAGAGACAGTCGGCAACCGAGTGGTACGCCACCGCCAAGCAGATGGCCGAGGACCAGAGGCTGATCGTGGAGGAGGAGAAAGCCGAAGCGGCGGCGAAGGAAACGGGTCTGAACGAGGACACCTACGCCCTGATGCTGCAGGCGGCAAACGAGGGCTGGTACACCGGCACCAACAAGGAGAGCGTCCGGGCTCGCCTCAATACCATTGCAGCGGGGAACCCGAATATCAACGTGGACGCCATCATGGATCGGCTTACGGGAGAGCAGGCGGCGACGATCACAGACGCTGTCAAGCAGTTCAGCGCAAGCCCGACGGTGAGCGGTGCGGCCGAAATCATGAACGCGGCCAAGGCTGCCGGAACGTGGGAGAAGGATCAGCCGCAGGTAAGTGCAAGTCTGACCGACGCTTACATCAAGAACATGAAAACTCCCGAAGCAGCGGGTAGCCTTCTGGGCACGGATGCGGCGACGTGGAGCGGCATGAGCGACGAGGAGCGCAAGAAAACCATCATGAGCAACGCGGGGGCAGCCGCCAGAGACGGGCTCATTACCGAGGAGGACTACGCAAGGATCCTGATGAGCGACGTAGGTGACATGGCGGAGGCTATCCAAGGCGGAGAAATCGAGAAGCCCGCTACGGCGGTATCCGATCTGGTCATTGACTGGCAGAACTACAGAGACATGGGCTACATGTCAGAGGAGACCTACGACAAGATCATGGGTGAGCTGGCAAGCTCTGTAAACGCACCTGAGCTGCTCAATAAGCAGGCGTTTACGTTGGGTGAGCATTTTGCAGACATGGCAAACACATTCGCTGACTGGGTCGGCGGAAATGTGAATGTTGACGTGCCTGATTGGATCGGAAACCTGTCCGGCGGTATGCTTGACGTCATATCTACGGCGGGAGGCATAATGACTGCAACCGGAAATAACGGAGCTATCGGCAAGACTGTAGGCGTTATCCAAGCGGCAAACGGGATCCTATCCAATTTCGACTGGTACCGTCGCACTATCGGAATGACAGACGATCAGGAAAAGGCGATGAAAGATCTCTTGAAGCATTACAAGGAGTAACACATGGGAAAATACGTCAATCCTCATGCAGGTGCAAAAAGGATCGAGCAAAGGAAAAAGAAATATATCAATCCTCATTCGGGCGCGGAGCGAAATCGTGGCGGGGTTGTCGAAGGTACGGCGTACCTTGCCGGTAATCTTGGCCTTGGCGTCGCCGGTGTTGAGGAAGGGTTGACCGATATCGCCGCTGCAGGCAGCCACCTGATGCGCGGCGATCTGTACATGGCCAAGCAACCGTTCATTGACAGCAAGACCGCAGAAGCACAGCAGAGCTTGACCGACTGGTACAATCCCGGAAAAGGAATGCAGTTCGCGGGTGATGTCGCTTCGGGTATCGGTCAGTCCTCGGTGTTTCTACTGGATGCCTTGGTTCCCGGACTGGGAACAGGCCTTTTCTTTGGAGGCATCACCGGACAGAGCGTCGCAGGAGCGGCACAGCAGACCGGAGACGTGGGCTGGAAGGAGATCGGATACGGTGTCGCATCGGGTGCCGCAGAAGCGGCACTGGGTAAGCTGATCGGCGCGGGAGGTAAGGTAGCCGGTAAGCTGGGTTCCTCTCTTACGAGGAGCACAGGCAAGGCCATTGGACAGCGCGGTATCACCACAGCCCTCACCAAGGCCACCGGCAAGAAGATGGCCGGCATGGGTTGGAATGTAGCCAAGAATACGCTGGCGGATGCCGCGGGCGAATTCAACGAGGAGTTCGCCGCCGAGTACATTGATACCGGACTGCAGATACTGTTCGGAATTGACCCCAATGCCTCCACCTCATTCGGAGAGGCGTTCCGGGCGGGAGCTGTCGGTTTGGTTTCCGGTGCCGCCATGGGCGCACCGGCCAACGTGTATAATTATAAAAACTCTGCTGCCGCCGGTAAGGCCATCCGCGAGGAGGGCGGGATAGACCAACTCCTGTACCGCGCCGCCGCCACCGTCGACGTGCTCAAGGAGCAGGAGGCACAAGCCCGCGAGAAGGGCCGTACAAAGGCTACAGTAGCAGAGGATGCAGGGGTGGTCGGTAAGACCGCCGCCAAGGGAAAGCAGGCTGTGGCCAATCTGGGGGCAAAGATCAAGGCCTCCAAGACAAAGGGATACTGGGAGAAGCTGGAGAAGAACATAAATGCCTACACGAGCATGGAAGAGTCCATGAGAAATTCCAACGTAGGCGACGCGATTCTCGGCGAGCTGCGCGGGAACCTGTTTTTCACCAACATGTCCTATGCCGTTGAGGAGGCCGAGGAAACTCTGAAAACAGCCACCGACAAGGAAATCGCCGAGTGGTTGGTGGAGATCAACGAAAAGGCCAAGAAGGTTGGTAACACTGAAGCCAACTACAGCGTAGAGGATTTCCGTTCCAACAAGGACGGCATCCTATCTACCGTAGCTGCTGCATTCTGGATTGATGAAATGAGACGGACGGCGGCAAAAGGGAAGACAAACGAAAAGACCGACGCAAAGGCCGCGAAAACCGCGCAGGAGGCCGCAGACGATCCGTGGGCGGGTATAGCCGATGGAGAGGACACCTTGGGATTCGGAGCATCAGGCGAAGCTGAGGAGGCTTTGCTGAGGGCCGCCGTGAACGAGAGCGTCCCCCGCGGCTCGGTGCAGGCCATGCTGGACGAATACCGCAAGGGCACCGACCTCACCCCCGAGGAGTTCGCCTCCGGCTGGTCGGACGGCGTCCACCTCATTGGCCGCTACGGACTGAAGGTAGACGAGTCCGCCGACAGCGCGTACAACCGCCTGCCCCAGTCCGCCCGCGAGGCTGCCACCCGCATCGGCAAGGAGACTGCAGACACCGAGCGCAAGGACGCCGAGGAGAAGGCCAAGACAAAGAAAAAGCCCGCCGAGCAGGCAGGCAAGAAGGGCACCGTGGTGCGGGGAGAGGGCTTGGACATCCGTTCGCTGTCCGACGAGCAGTACGCCGGCTACAAGGGTGCTGAGGTGCTGGCCGAGGTGCTGGGTACCGATATCGTGATCGAGACAGCCATCACCGACAAGGCGGGCCGCACCGTCAACGGCTACTACGATACCAAGACCAACCGCCTGCACGTCAATATCAACGCTCTCCGAAACGGAAAGAACATCTCTCTATACACCCTCGGGCATGAGGTGGCGCACTACATCAAGGCGTGGTCGCCCGCCAAGTTTGAGGCTCTGGCCGACTTCGTGCTGGAGCAGATGGGCGTGGACGCCGAGACCGCCATGGCCGAGAAGCTGGCCTCCCTGAGGCGGCTTGGCATCGTTACCGACACTATGACGGTAGCCGAGGCCAACGCCCTCGCCCGAGAGGAGCTGGTAGCCGAGGGCATGGAGCTGGTGCTGACCGACGGTAAGGTGCTGGAGGAGCTGTCCAAGACGGACAAGACACTGTGGGAGAAGATCAAGGACTGGATCACCGACGTGATCGCCAAGATCAAGAAGTATTACGGCGAGCTGAATCAGGCATCCAAGACGGCGCAGGTACTGCGCGGAACCGTGGAATCTCTGGACGAGATCGAGCGGATGTTTATGGAGGGCGTGGTTGATGCCGGGGAGAGGACGAGGACGGCGGGGGTGGAGACGGAAGATAAGACTGATGAAAAAAAGAAATTCTCTCACATCTCCATAGATGGGAAATATTACACACCGACCGATGAAGAAATCGTAAAAAATCATCCGACAATAGAACCCGTGCAGATTGAAGAGGCAAAATACTACACTGGGATAACATTGACGGATGAAGAATACAAAAAATACAAAAACGATCAAACAAAAAAAGCACGAAAAAAGTTTGGCGTTTATACGAACAAGGACACGGCATACAGCAGTCAATACGGAGAAATCCATGCAGAGTTTGGAACCCAATGCGTGCGCAAAGGAAGATTTTATGGGGGAATTGCATACTTTGACATTCTTCCACACATTCCGCAAATATTCGAAGATGCAATAGTAGTCGATACAAAGGAAGACAAAAACAACGATTCAAACATAAAAGGAATCGTAGACCTGGTTGGATGTGCATATTTAGGAGAAGACTATATCGCCATCGTGAAAATGAATGTCAAGGAATATGCCAACAATGATGCTAAGCTGTATGACAATCGGGTGGTAACGATAGAAGAACTCACCGTTGTAGGTAGAGACGGCCATCTAATCGAAGAAACGAAAAGAGGCAGTACATCGCCGACGGTGAGTTCCAAATACATACTATCACAATATCGTGATTTTGTCAATAGAAAATACTCAATTTCCGAAGAAAATTCTTCGGAAGACGCTGAAAACGCAGACGTCTCCGAAAATCCCTTTGAAGAAGCCGTGCGCAGAGCAAATCTATCGCATTTGCTGGAAGGAAATACAGACAGCGCAACCGCAGAAGCTGAAAGAAGTAATGCGAAAGCTATCTTGTTTACTGGCAGCGATGAGATGAAGAGACAGTTGATCCAAGATCATATAGCCCTTGCAAACGCGATGATGAGTGAGGCGAGAAACCAAGACGAATACGAAATCGCGAAAAATTACCGTGCAAAGGCCGAGGAACTGTCAGATTTGGAAGTCAACCTTGTTGGCCTCCGAAAAATGACGTATGCCTTGAATAAAGACTTAGACGCTCTTCGGGAAAAGGCAAAAAAGTATGATGACGAGACTCGACCGGAATGGCTTAAGAGGGAGCTGGAACGCAGCCAGGCGCAGAAAACCGTTTGGCTTGCTGAAATGGACGCGCTCAAAGAAAAGATCAGCGACGAAAAGCACAAGCTGTTGGCAATCACGGCCGCCCATCCTTTCGGAAACTTAATCGCAGAATACGTAAAAACAGCCGATGCCATGGTGAGATCAGCGGAGAGAACCAAGCAAAGAGAGGCTGAGAGAATCAAGGCAATTCGAGAAGAAAGCCGCAAGGCGGTCTACAAAGCCAAACGCGACGCCACCGAGTACAAGAGAGCGGTATACCGCACGGCATACGCCAAGGCGGAGGAAAAGAACCGCGCGTACAAGGAGCGCATGGACCGTCTCGCCGGTGAATCCAGAGAACGGGGAGAGATCACGAACAGAAAGAGAACGGTCATGCGGATCCTCGGGACTCTTGAAACCAAGCTATACCATCCTACCAAGACCAACCACGTGCCCAAGGAGCTGCACGATTTGGCTATAAAGACGCTTAAAGCGGTGGATCCCGGAGCATTTGCCGCGAACAGAAGCAACATTCGCGAGATGGGTGAGCTCTCCGCCGCCATCGAGAAGCTGGAGAGCAAGGCGGACAGAACCGCTAAGGAGCAGAAAAGACTTGACGCCATGAAATTCAAGTATGAACGCCTGGAGGAGGAGACCGTGCCGCTGAAAAAGATGGCGGAATCCATGCTGACGGCGTTCGTGGAGTACAACGACAAGGCCCCCAAGGCCTTACAGCTGGACAAAGCATTTATCAACATCATGACAAACCGTGTGGCCGAGATCGAGGACGCGCCCTTGTCGAAGATGGGTCTTCGGTCCCTGGAAGCCGTGGAGACCTTTGTGAATGTGCTGAGTACCCAGATCAAAAACGCCAACGAGCTGTTCGTGCAGAAGCGCGGCGAACAGGTATCCGATTGGGTTAACACGGCCAGCCGGGAGGCCGCTGACAGTAAGACCCTGAAAGGGCTGTCCCCCAAGTCCATGGAGATCAAGAGCATGGGAGATCTGCGGGAGTTCCTCTGGCGGAACATGAAGCCTCTGACGGCCTTTGAGGCAATCGGGTCACCTAAGCTCATGGAGCTGTTCCACGCGGTGTTGGACGGCGAGGACGTATGGATCAACGACGTTCTGGAGGCGCGGGAGGTCATTGTGAAGGCCAAGGAGAAGTACGGATACGACTCCTGGGATCTCAAGACCCGCCGAGAGTTTACTAATGGCGAGGGCAAGGTAGTGAGGCTAACAATCGGTGAAATGATGTCGCTGTACGCCTACGCCAAGCGTGAGCAGGCCATGGGACACCTCCGGGGCGGAGGCTTCGTGCTGGATGCCGGCGCCACCGAGATCACCGAGAAGAGCAAAATCCGCACCGAGCGGGTGATGCATCTCACCGAGCGCTACACCATGACCGAGGAGGACATGGGCAAGCTGGCGGGGATGCTGACCGAGGAGCAGAAGCAGTACGCCACCGACATGCAGGACTACCTGACGAGCCTGGGAGAGAAGGGCAACGAGATCTCCCGCAAGCTCTACGGACTGGATCTGTTCAACGAGAAATACTACTTCCCCATGAAGGTCAAGTCGGAATATCTGGAATCCCAGACGGGCAAGACCGGAGATCCTAAGATCAAAAATCGTGGATTCTCCAAGGAGACCGTCCCCGACGCCAAGAACCCGCTGGTCCTCCAGGATTTCATGACCATCGTGTCAAGCCACGTCAACGACATGGCCACCTATCACGCGTTCGTGCTCCCCGTGGAGGATCTGACCCGCGTGCTCAACTACCAGCCCTCTAACGCCAAGATCGACGAGGACGGGAACTGGACCGAGGACAAGGAGAGGACGGAATACTCCACCCTCAAGGCCGTGATCGAGTCCAAGTACGGAGCACAGGCCAACGCCTACATCGAGCAGCTGATCAGAGATCTGAACGGCGGAGCGAGACGGGAAGCGGCCACCAGCCTGATCGACAAGGGGATCACCGCATTCAAGAGGGCGTCCACCATGGCGTCCCTGTCGGTGCTGATCCAGCAGCCCACGTCTATCTTCCGCGCCATGGCCTACATCGACAACAAGTATTTCCGCAGCCTGGCCGCGCTGGACGTGAAAAACCACAAGCAGGCGTGGGAGCAGGTCAAGAAATACGCCAAGGTCGCCGCCATCAAGGAGATGGGCGGATACGATACCGGTGTAGGCGCCAGAACCGCCGATTACCTCAACTCCAAGGACTACAAGACCTGGGGAGAGAGGGCAAAGGCCTTTTTCCTGCCCGGCGTATACGGAGGCGACGCCAACTACCGCGCCGAGATCTTCGGAAAGGGAGCGGCCTACGCGGATGAGCTGGCGTGGATCCAAATGTTCGATGCATGCAAGCGTGAGCAGGCCGAGAAGCTGGGGAAGCCCATGGATTCCGAGGAGGTTCTGGAGGCAGCAGGGAAGCGGTTCACCGAGGTGGTGAGACGAACCCAGGTATATGACTCCACCCTCACGAGATCCGAGTACATGAGATCCAAGGATACCGGTGTAAAGATGGCGACCGCCTTCATGGCCGAGCCCACCACCGTAGTATCCATGATGCTGGACGGCTTCATCCGCTACAACAGAGGAGACAAGGCCTTCCTGCGAAGGACCGCGGGAGCTGTGACCGCGTCGGTGATCTTCAACGCCCTGCTGGTCTCCCTGATCTACGCAGCCAGAGACGACGACGAGGAGAAGACCTTCGCCGAGACCTACCTGGCCACCGTTGCCACCGAGACGGCAGAGGGCTTCAACCCGTTGGAGTACCTGCCCTATACCCGCGATATCATGTCCCTCATGAAGGGCTATGATATCGAGCGTACCGATATGGCTCTGTTTGCGGATCTCTTCAGGTCCTTGGAGAGGATCACAAGCTCTAAGCGGAGTATGGCGGACAAGGCCGGAGATATTGCGGGAGCCGTGTCTTCCTTCTTCGGGATCCCTACAAAGAACATTCTACGCGACGTGCGGATTATTCCCAACATCGTGCAGGAAAGCATGAGTGGGGAGAGAACCACAGGACGGGGCATATCGTCGGCCATATCTGACGAGTTTTCCGCGATTACAAATCTGTTCGGCGCCGACAACACGAACGGAAATCAGATGTACAACGCCCTACGCAAAGGGGACGAGGCGCACTACGAGCGAGTGGCCGCCCGATACAAGACTCCGCAAGCCGCCGAGCTTGCCCTGAGAGACGCGCTGCGCATGAATGACCGACGGATCGCCGAGGCTGCAGAAGCCCGCTTGGCGGGAGAGCTGGAGGCATACGAGAGCATTGTAGAGCAGATCGAGGCCGAGGGCGTATTTGACCGAAATATCGTGATCCGCGCCATCAATAACGAGCTGAGCGAGATCAAGGAGCTGGCCAAGGAGGACGACGTCGAGCCCGACGCGCTGGCCGTGATCGAGGCCGAGGAGGAGGAGAACGAGCCCTTCTACCGCGTGTCCGACCTGACCTCCGCTATGGAGCGGGGCGACAAGGGTGACACGGAGGCCATCATGGACATCCTGGTCACCGAGCGTATGGAGCAGGGAAGGACCGAGGCGCAAGCCAGAGCCGCCGTGAAATCCGGCGTGACCTCCTACTGGAAGAAGCGGTACCTGGCGGCGTGGGAGGAAAACAACTCCGCCGAGATGAAGCGGATCCTGGAGCTGCTGGAGGAAACCGAGCTGTACGGCGAGTACAACGATGTAGCTACCATGGCGCAGAACTGGATCAAAAATTCGTAATTTATGGGGAGGCACCCGCCTCCCCCGAAAGGAGAGAAACAAATGAGCTATGCAAGACAAGCCGTGACGCGGCTGACCCTGAACATGGGGCTGCCCGAGGTGCAGGCGTCCTTTTCCTGCACGGCAGGGGACGTGAACCGACGGCTGGAGGTGACCCTGATCGACCACGGGGAGCCCTTTGCGCTGCCTTCGGATTGGACGGCGTTTCTGGCGGGGATCAAGCCCGACGGGACGCGGCTGGCCAATTCCTGTGTGGTGGACAAGGGAAGGATCATCTACGACTTCGCGGGCGGCGGGGAGATCGCCACCAGCCCCGGTATGTTCACGGTGGTGTTCGAGGTCTACGACGGTCTGGGCGAGCTGGTGGCGACCCCCAAGGTATGGGTCCACGTGACCGACAACGTAGGGGTGAGGATCGTCAATTCGGCGGATCAGTTCACCATCCTGTCCGAGCTGATCGGGAGGATCAGCGGCGCGCAGAAAGACGTGGACGAGCTGACGAAAAAGGCCACCTCCGGCGGGACCGTCACCATCCCCGCAAGCGAATGGACAGACGACTCGCCCACCATGGCGAGCATATCCGTCAGCGGAGCGGCAAACGGCTCGGTGGTCCTGCTGCTCCCGGCTAATGAAACAACCAGACTGGCCGCGGTCAATGCGAGACTGTCGGCTTATCCCACGGTGTTCGCCTCCGTGGGAGACACCAGCCCCGTATCCATCTTCCGCGCGGAGGCGGAATACGTGCCCGATAAGGACATGACATTCACCTACCTGGTTCTCAAAACGGGTATCGCGGAGAAGCTTCCCGTCGCGGCCATCGTGGGTGTGGATGCCTACGGGAAGGGAGGAGGAACAGGCGGAGGTGGGGCCGTCGTAGATCCCGAGGCATTGAACCAGGTGATGGCCGCAGTTACCGCCGCGCAGGCTTATGCAGAAAGTGCCCAAACCTCTGCAGAAGCCGCAGAGACGGCGCGGGATGCGGCGGAAAGCGCGGCTAAGAGAGCCGAGGACGCGGCAGGCTCGGCGGGCGGCTCCGGAGGGGCAGGAGCCTCAATCGTTGTCGGAGACGTAAAGCCCACGAGTCCTTGTATCTGGTTCAATACAAGCGGGTACACGTCCGACCCCGAGCCTGACCCCGAGCCGGTGAAGTACACCGTAAGCTACAACCTGACGAACTGTGAGAGCAGAGAAGGCGGAGAGAATTTCGAGGTGGAAGCGGGTAGTCAGTTTCAAGACACTATTTACGCCACAGAGGGCTATACTCTCGACACCGTGACCGTGACGATGGGCGGTTCTGTCGTGAACGTGGTGGATGGTGCTTTTTATATTGCAAGCGTAACGGGGGATATTGTGATTACAGCCATCGCGGCGGCGAACACCTATTCCATCACCAAGAACCTCACGAACTGCACCGTCAGCAACAGCACCAATACCGTGAGCCACGGATCGTATTATTCCGCGACAATTACTGCAAACGAAGGGTATGAACTGCAATCCGTGATTGTAACCATGGGCGGGTCTGCCGTAAACGTAACCAACGGAGTTATCAGTATCGCAAGCGTAACGGGTGACATTGTGATCACGGCAACTGCAAGAGTAGATAACACCCCCAAATATACTGTTACGGTGGATAACACTCATGGTGGCATTATGTTTGTGCAGGGTCGGCCCACGGAGGTCGAAGAGGGTGGAACGCTGTACTCCCAGATCGCTGCGCAAAGCGGCGGCAATTTTTCCATCCATATCACGATGGGCGGCGTAGACATCACCGACACCGCATATACAGATAATTCGAGCGGATCCTCCGCAAATTCCAATTATGGGACTATCCGCGTCAATAATGTGAACGGTGACATTGTCATCACCATAAGACCCGTATAAGAAGGGAGGGATAAAATATGGCAACCACAGAGAAGATGGGCGTAATCACCCAGATTGACGAAAGCGGCAACGAGATCATTTTGTACCCCAAGACCAAAGCCGAACAGGTTGCTGGTTTGGAAGAAAAAATTGCAGGAAAACTGACCACCGCAAAGGAGGAAATTGTCAAGGACGTATTGGCCGCATTGCCTGTATACGACGGGGAGGTTGAAGAGGTATGAGCTTTAATATCACAGTTGAGGGTGGAAAATCTGTAAAGCTTCCTACCGCGGGAAAATACTGCGACCGTAACATCATCGTCACGGCAAAGGGAGGCGGTTCGGACACCTCCGACGCGACGGCTACAGAAGACGATATCATGCTGAATAAGACCGCGTACCTTGCTTCCGGCAAGGGGACGGGAAGATTTACGCTTGAGGGAGAAATGACAGAGCAGGGCGCTTTAATCGCCGCTATAAAAACGGCCCTGAAGGGAAAAGCGGCGGGCGGCGGTGTAGTCGGTGGAGACCCCGCCCTTCCCGCTGGCTACGTACGGTGTGGATTTATCCAATTCACGGGGGAACAGTATATTGATACAGGCGTTTTCTGCAACGAGACCACAAGGATTAAAGCTGTATTCACAAACGAACAAGATGGTGCATCATATTTATATGCCGCAACAAGCACAGGAAATACGGCTACCGTATCGGCATATATCGGAGCGTCTACGAATTGGCGTTTCAAGGACAAAGCTGTTTCAAGAACCACAAGTCAATCCGAAGAATTGATTCATACAACGATTCATGATTCGACGGGCGTGGATCAAATCACTTCAAAAGGCAGCTATAGCGGCATCACCTCGTTTACGACACCCAATACACTTGCACTCGGGGCCGGGCATACTCCTGCCGATACCTACGTTGGCACATTTTTCAGAGGAAAGATTTTCTCGTTCCGGATCTGGCAGGGTGAAACGGAGGTATTGCATTTGTCTCCTGTAGTTAGTACGGATGGAGTATACAGATTTTATGACGAAGTGTCGCAGAGCTTTTTCGACTCCATATCGGACACACCGCTTGAAGGAGGTAATTTATGAGTTATAACACAGAATTACAAAGCAATAACGCGGAACTGCAAGCAATTTTGGACGAGGTCAACAATCTTCCGGAGGCAGGCGCGGACGAGGCAACCGTAGACGCCAAGATCTCCGCGCACAACACCGCAAATGACTCTCATCAGGACATCCGCCTATTGATTGACGGCTTGCAGAGCGGAAAGCTGAACGCAACGGATCTGACTTCTGCCATCAATACGGCACTTGCGCAGGTAAAGGCAAGCGGGGAGTTTGACGGCAAGGACGGCAAGTCCGCATATGAGTTAGCCCAGGAGAACGGGTACAAAGGAAGTTTGACAGACTTCTTCGCGGATATGAAGGGCGAGGACGGCAAATCTGCCTATGCTTACGCCAAGGACGGCGGGTATGCGGGAACGGAAGCGGAATTCGCAGACGATATTAACCCCGACAATATCAATGCCAACGCACAGAATTTCATCGCCACCGAACTGGCGAAGAGGGGGCAACTTAAGCCCGAGTTTGCGAACAGCATAGAGGAGTGTACCGACACGAGCAAGCTGTATGTTTTGCCTGATGGTATGATCTGGGCGTATATGTATAAAGAGGCAACCGGACCGAGTTATACAAACTTGGCCGGTGACGTTCAGTATGATAAACGTTTGAGTTCCAGCGGTGCAATTTCATCAACTGCAATGAGTGGAGCGGCTGTGACGGGTTTCATCCCTGTTAAGCAGGGCGATGTTGTTAGAGTCAAGGGCTTGGATATAAACACAAGTTTTAGCAGTTCCGCCTATCCCTATTTCTGCTTCTATACGGGCGCAAGTGAAAGTAATATAACGGCAACCGGTGAGAAATACCTTGTGCCAAGCCAAAACGCAGGCTCTTTTACCGGACTCACCGATACACCGAATGGTGGTGTTGCCCAATGGACAGCCTATACAAAGGGTAATAGCTCATTGAGCCAACACGCCAATGCCGCCAATATTACCCACATTCGTATTAGTGGTAAGTATTTCAGCGATCAGGAAATCATTGTCACGGTAAACGAGGAAATCACCGAGGGATCAAGTGGCGGTTATTCATGGCAGAATACCGGTCACGCTTTTGTCCCTGCGGACTACGAAAACCGCATCCTTGCGTTAGAAGCTCACGCGGAGGCAATCCCCGAAAGCCGAATTAAGGCGATCGAGAGCGCATTGAGCAAACCTAACCAGTACGACTACAGCGGCAATATTCTTTACGGGAAAAAATGGGTAGCCTGTGGAGATAGCTTCACAGCAAACGGATATAACGCTTCGGATGGCTTTGACGAATCCGTCTATATCTATCAGGAGGGGAGATTCAAGGGTAAGAATATTGTCTACCCCTACATCATCGGCTTGCGAAATAATATGGATATAGTCAACAAAGCTGTAGGCGGTCAGACGATGGCGGCAAGCTCCAATTCTTTCATGTCTGTTTATCAGAGCATTGACGATGACGCAGACTATATTACAATCATGCTCGGCATCAACGACAAAGTAATGGGCTTGTCTGTCGGTACCTTGGAAGATACTACGGATTCAACATTCTGCGGCGCTTATAATATCGCCATGGAGCATATTCTTGAAAATCATCCGTTTGCTCATGTCGGTATTATGGTTTCCAACGGAACGAATGAAGAAATCATGGAAGCTACCCGTGGTATTGCCGAGCGTTGGGGTGTTCCCTATTTGGATTTTGGCAGTCCGCAAGTCCCGCTGATGCACAGATACACAGGCAGAAATGTGTGTGCTAAAGCGCAGGAAATCCGTGAAAAGAATTTCTGTGTTATTTCCGATGGAACAACGCCGACAAACGGCCACCCGAACACAGCGGCTCATGAATACGAATCCACTTTTATTGAGGCATGGTTGCGGACGTTATGATCAATTAATAGCCGCCAGGATATTGAGAAAAAAGGAGAAACACCATGAAGCTATACCTACTGACCACCCACGAGGCTCTTGCCGTCAAGGACAACTCTCCCACCGTCACCGTGGAGCCCGCCGAGAGCGGGACGCTGGTGGTGGACGGCAGAGCTTACGCGGTCACGCCCGGTAAGACCGAGACGCCGAGAATATCCGAGACCAACGGCAGCGTCAAGGCATACTTTCAGGACAGGCGGGGGATTCGCTACGGCGTGATCAATCCCCGCGTGGATCAGGGAAGCCTCTACACCGCCATCGACTTCGCGGGCGGATACGTGGAGCTGCGGATCCTGATCGACAGACAGGCAAGAGAGATCGAGCGGCTGACCCGGGAGCTGCTGGACGTGAGAGGCCAAATCCAGGCCGATGCCCTGGGACATATGAATATCGGAGGAAAAGAAAATGAGTAAGACCCAAACGAGAAAGATCATCCATATCCTGACCCTGACGGCCATTCTGGCCGTTATGCTGGCTGTCCCCTGCGTCGCAAGTGACGTGGAGGGGGGAAGCGATACGGGGCTCACCAAGGCTCTGGAGAGCGCTATGGCCTGGATGGCCGAGAACCCCGAGGCGGTGGTCGCCACGGTGGTGACCGGCATTGCCGGCGGTGTCAACCTGGCAGGGGGCGTGAGCAACCGCAAGACCAGACGCTCCATCAGCCGGGAGTCGGCGGACCTGCGGGCCAACAGCGGACGGATCAACAACAACGCCGTGGAGCTGGCGGATCAGGTCAAGAGCGCAGCGACGGGTATGGTGACGGCCATCAGCGCAACCGTGGGCGAGGCGGTGAGGGCCATGGGAGCAACCGTGGGAGCAACCGTGGGTGAGGCGGTCAAGACCATCGGTACCGAAATGGGCAAGGTCACAAACGCCATTGAGCAGAACACTGAGGAGGTGCGGGCCCTCAAGCGAGAGACTGCCGCCAACTCCTACCTGTTGAGTGAGATGATCAAGGACGCGCGCATGACGACCCTGCGCAAGGACGAGATCCTCAAGGGCTACGAGGACATCAAGGGAGGTGACGGTGTCCATGAAGGCGACGACCAAGCGTAAGCTGATCGGCGGCTCTCTGCGGGTATCCTCCGCCGCTGTGGCGGCGGGGGTACCCCTCCTGATGCTCCGTGAGCTGGCCCCGAAATGGTTTCGGGAGCAGGAGGCGGGGGTGGCTCTGACGGGAGCGGGGGTGATCGGCGTGATCATCCTGGCCGCCGTGCTGCTGTCCAAATTCCACGCCCTGGCAAAGCCGCTGCTGACGTTTCTGAAGAAGGTCAAGGGACCCTACCTGCTGCTTCTGATCCTGTGCGGCGTCATGTTCGGGGTATGCCTGGGAGTGGAGTACCTCTACCCCTTGATCGGGGATATCAAGACCATGCTGTTCGGTACGGCGGGCAGCTGCGCGGCGGGGTGGGGCATGGATGCCGTGGCCAACGCCGTGAGCCCCACGGCCAAAAAGGAGGAAGTAAATGGATAAGATGGAGATCCACAGCGTAGAGGGGGCGGGAGAGAGCCGCCGCATGGAAAATCTGCGCAAGCTGTTCGCGCTGAATTTCTCCAACATCACCATTCTGGGGGTTTGCCTGATCTTCGCCTCCACGGCCATCCTGAAGCCCAGTCAAACGGGCATGAGCCTGTACGACATCATCATGGGCAGTATTCTGGCCTTCGCGGCCTCCATGAGCCTCAACACCCTGTTCAACAACAAGGCGGTGCGGGACGGCCTGCTCAAGACTGAGGTCACCGAGCCGCGGAAGAAGTACGACGAGGCGGTGGAGAGGATCTTTGAGGGAGGCATGATCCATGCGCTGGACGAGTATTGCCGCGAGCAGAACGTCAAGAATTATAAGGCTCAGCGAACCAGAATATTGTCCATGGAGGGGCTCTCCTACGAAGCGTGCTTCAAGGAGGACGGGAGCGTTAAGAAAATCAATATTAAAATCCCGTCGGCGATCGAGATACCAAGTCAGGGACTTGCCGTGTGGCGGGCAGGAAGAAAAAAAGCCAAACGACAGGTAAAGGCGTATACCAAGGCGGTTTACCTGAGACTCACCGAGATCTCCGTAGGAGAGCTGACGGGGGAGGGAGGTCACAGCGACGACCCCTTCTACATGGGGCAAAGCATATCCGAGTATCTCAAGAAGGTCGCCAAGAAAAACATGATATCCAAGATTGTGATCTCCCTGGTCCTCGGATATTACTGCGCCGACATGATCGCGGATTTTTCTGTAATCGTTCTGGCGTCCCGCGTCCTGCAGACGGTTTTCTTCCTTGTAGCCGGCGCCATGCAATATATGTCCACAATGAATTTCATGGTGGCGGATTACTCCGGAAGACTTATAAAGAAGACGAGATATATTAACAATTTCTTGAAGAAGGAAGGAAGTGAGTACAGCAGCAGAGAAGTTTCGCGTGAGCTCAGCCATTCCGACCATGAAGGTACGGGAGATGGTGAGGAAGACCGCGAACTTCACCCCGCTGCAAGCTGAGATATACGAAGAGCTTGCATCTGAGATCCGCAATAACGAGGGAATCATTCTGCACCTGTGTCTGGCGGTGTGGGAGGAAAACAACTCCGCCGAGATGAAGCGGATCCTGGAGCTGCTGGAGGAGCTCTCAAAGGCGTGACACGACCGCGCCGCGATCTTCGGAGGCGGCGGCTTCGGATGGGGCGGTGGCGGTGGTGCCAATGTCTTCGGCGAGGTCCAGCGCGGCTTCGACACCACCGGCATCAACAACAAGCTCAACGGCCCTCGGCCTTGACTATCGGGTGGCAGGTAATCTGATCCAACTGGCGGCAGACGCACAGGGGTGTGAGCCTCTGTGCGTTTGCTGCTATCACCGACTGCCCAATCGGGCAGGGGTGTTTCGTTTTGCATTGGCGTTTTGCATAAGGTGTATAATAGGGCGTACAAAAGTATGCGGAGGCATACAGAAAGGAAGAATACAAGGCCTCAAAAAACATTGATGCGTAATGGAAAAACAGAAAAACCCTTGCAAGGCAAGGGTTTTTACTTTGGCGGAGGCGGTGGGATTCGAACCCACGACCTCGGTCGAAACCGCATTGATACACAAGGGAAAATAAAATACGTTTTGCAAATCGTTTTGCATAAAGCGATTTTAATGCAGGAAATTAGCGAAATATGCCTGCATCTGGTCCTCGACGGAGGTCTTTTTTGATGCCATGATGTGGCCGTACACCTTTTTAATCATCACGCCGGAGTCGTCGTGGCCTACATAGTCCGCGATGTATTTTTCGGGGACGTTAAGGGAGATCATGACGGAGACAGTATAGTGGCGAAGGTCGTGGAGGCTGTATGAAGGGAAACCGTGCTTCTTCATGAGGCGCTCAAAACGCTTGGTAATGGCGTTGGGACTGATGGTGACGACGGGATCGGAGGGGGAGGCATCGCCCTTGATGCGAAGTAGGGCGTCAGTGACGATGGGAAACATACGCACCACGCGGGTACCGGCTACGGTCTTTGTGGTTTTTTCAACGAGCTTATTGTCCACATCATAGACAAGAGCCTCGTTGATGGACAGCGTATTACGGGAGATATTAACGTCCTCCCAGCGGAGAGCGCAGATCTCGGAGCGTCGCATACCGCAACAGGCGGCCAGCATGACAGGAATATACATGGGGGTATCGGTCACGATCTCGATGAGGCGCTTAACGTCCTCCTCGGTTGGGACGAGGAACTCCTCTTTTTTCTTTTGGGGGAGCTTAGTGTGAAAGCTGAAATCAGGGCGGAACATACCGAACACCGCGGTCAGAAAGCCGTGGATGTTTTTCACGGTCTTGGGAGCGAGCCGAGCGGATACATCGCTGATGGCTCTCTGGATCTGCTGGGCGGTGATAGCGTGGATGGAGACCTTCTGGAGGTCAAGAAAGTGCGTACGCGCGATACTGGTATAGCCCTTGTAGGTAGCGGGAGACAGGACAGTTTTTTTATCGTCAAGATACTGCTGCATGGCCTCGCCCAGCGTCATCTCGTGTGTGCACTCGTCGATCTTGTCCTGCTTCTTATCCGCCTTGAACTGCGCGACCTCCAGCAGCACCGTGTTATAGTCGTACCCGGTAAAAGACATATACCGTCTCTTGCCGTCCGCGTCGGTGTGGCTGTATACTTGGGCGTGATAAGCCCCGCTGGGGAGTTGGGTGATCTTCGGGAGCTTTGTGTTTCGTTTCTTTGGCATTTTTACTCACTTTCTTGCATTTTTTGAGAGGGGTAAAACTAAAAAATCTTTTTTGCATCCGCGGAAGCGTTCTTTCATCCGCATTTTTTGTTCCGAAAAATGAAAAAAACAAGCCCAAAAATTCCACTTTCGCCCTTGCGGGATCTTTGGGTATGTGCTATAATCATGCCATCAAATCACGGCACTCCGAGCATGGAGGCAGAAAGGAAGTACATATCATGACTGACAGCAAAAACAGAAGAGACGAGCTCGAGAGAGAGAGAACCGAGGACACCCGCGCACGCATCAAGGACAAGCTGTACAAGGCAAAGGCGGCCGGGCAGATGGATGAGGATGACGAGGCCTTGATCCTGGAATACGCGCTGGGAGTCGTGAGCCGGCGCGGGAAATCTGACCGGGACTGATGCCTTATCATATATGCGTTTGCGTTATTTTGTGGAAAAGGAGTGAAGTTTGCCGGCACCCCGCCAATCGGCGGGGTGTATTCTTTGGGGGGATTTGTCGGAATCTATTGACAAATCCCCAAGCGTCTGTTATAATGGGTGACGGATTCGAAAGGATCCCGTAGGAGTTGCCCAAACGGCGGCGGTTGCTTTCTCTACCAAAGGAGGAATGCAAATATCTTTTTTGCCTTCCTCCTTTTGTATACCTCGCCATACGGCGGGGCTTTTTTGTTTGCAGAAATAAAGAACAAGTGAAATTTACATTCTTTTTGCCATACCCCCTGCCAATCGGTGGGGGGGGTTATTTTTGGTTTGGATTAATAATATTGCCAAAAGAGTCTGTGCGAACACTTTTAGGGCCGGAATTGCGGCTCTGGCGGATATAATCTATGGGTATTGGCTGGCCGCATTCGGAACAGAATTTCCCTTGTTTTACGGTCTGGCCGCATTTGATACAGACAGTCATACCGGGAGGAATAGGAGGAGCGACCTTTTGACCGCACATGGAACAAAAGGCACCGTTCGGGGAAAGCAAGGATCCGCACTTGGTACATTTTTCAGAAGAATCGGGGGAAGGCTTTGAAGGAACCGAGGGGTTGGGTACGTAAGGGGATGACGGCCTCGGCGGAGCATTTTTGGGGATAGGGGGAACAGACTCACCCAAACAGAGAATCATTACGTTAATGAATAAGCACAAAAAGTCAGGTATGCCCGGACGAACCGAGAAATCGCCATCATCATAGAGACCGATAATAAGATAGAATAGGAACATGGCAATAAATGAGCAAACCCAAAAGACCCAGGCGATCAAGATGGTTTTCCATTTGAATTCAAACTTGTCTTTTCGGATGGCAAAACGGTATATTACTACGGGGACACAATAAATGACGGCGCTTGCCATCAACGTTAGAACAAACATAAATATTTGTTCGATGGCAGAAGGGACATGAGTGTGTGCGCTTACGTAGTCAGCGGCCGAAATTATAGGAATAAAATTTTTCATTTTTGTTTTTTCCTTTAGGGTGTTCTGTGTTATAGAACACAGAACGAAGGCGGGGTGTTCTTTAATTTAAAAGCCACATGAAAATGGCTATAATCACAGCAAAGACTACGACCACCATCAAAATGAAAATAAAGATACTTCTGGTGACATCGTCTATTTTGTCGTCATCCGAGGTTGCCTTATATTTAGATTTTATGACTTTGACTTTGTAGTCGTCCCCGAACATCTCGCGAAAGGTAGGATCCCTGGGGATCTCATCCTTTTCTTCTTTCTTTTGAGCGGTATTGGCTCCGCACTCCGGGCAAAAGTTGGTGCGCTTGATGGTTTTCCCGCAGTTCGGGCAGACCATGGTATCGACTACTGGCTTCGGCACAAACTTCTCTCCACACTCAGTGCAGAACTTGGCGTTCGGGGCGAGCGGTGCGCCGCACTTGGTACACTTGGGCTTGGCTTGGGCGGTTTTACTGAAAGGGAGATAAAGCAAAAGCCAGTTGATACCAATGCACAAGAAATCAGAAAGACCTGCGCGGACGCTGAAGTCACCATCATCGTAATACCCGGCGATAAGGTAATACAGGCATAAGGCGGTAAATGAGCAGACCCAAAAAATCCAGCCTACCCAAGTGGCTTTCCACTTACTTTCAAGTGGCTTACCATGACGAATACCAAAACGATAGATCAAAACCGGAACACAATAAATAATAAGAGTGATTAAAAGAGTGAGCAAGAAGAAAGCGAAGGATTCTCTAAAGGCTTCTTCCGCTCTTTTTTGCCCGAGTGCACTTAATCCACCGAGAAATATCATTGAGTATCGAAACATATGTATTATCCTTCTTTCCACTTGAAATAAATTCGGCGTATCGTTTCATTTCAGACAATTCCTCCACGGCCATGCTGTAAACGGAAACAGTATGTATGTACCGAGCCATTAGACTCGGTTATTTTCTATAAATTCCCGAAACTGGGCGTAAACTGCCCTCTCCAGCGGCGACGTCAGAAACATATTCCGCCGGTATAGCTCCTTCATACGCTCCGCGCGGATGCGGGCGGCGGCTTGGGAGACGTTGCAGGCGGCGGCAATCTCGTCGGCGGTGTGGAGGTTCAGACCCCAGAGGACCACGGCGGGGCAGAGGAGACGGGAGGCGAAGACGTCCGCCTCGGACTCGGTCTGCGGTTTGATGATGAATCGCTTGGAGCGGGAATAGCCTTTTTCGAGGGCGTGGCCGAGGAAGATGTGGCCGAGCTCGTGGGCAACGGTGAAGCGGATGGCGGGGACGGTATCGTCATCGTTGAAGACGATGTACCATTTCCCCATGACGTTCTCGGCATAGCCCCGTTCGTTGGGACTGAGCAGATTCACGGTCGAGTTCTTCACCAGCTTGATTCCCGCGTTCCCGGCGATCCGGTTGAGCGGTACGGGAAGAATGCCGATGCGGTGATCCAGCAGGCATTGCCACGCGCCGTCTCGAGCTGTCTTGTAGACACCATAATACATTTATATCACCCCCGAGGATGGTTTGCCACCCTCGGGGTTTATCTATTCGTCAAATGTCGATGTCAGAATTCGGGGCGTTTTCCAGCCTGTCGATCTCCTCGCGGGTGCGGTAGATGATCTTATCCGCGACGGTTCCATCCTCGGAGTGAGCGGCGTGATAAACGGGGATAAGCTGCTCGTCGCCGGTGGGAATATCGAGAATCTTGCGAATGATGAGCTGTGCTTCTTCACTCATAGCGCGATAACGGAGGATGATACGCTGTTCTTCGGGGGTGAAGGTGGGCGAAGGGGAGGCAGGAGCGGCCACGGGGGTGTCGTTGCCGAGAAGGTAGTCCACGCTTACACCGAAGTAGTCAGCGATCTTCAGAAGCGTTCCATGGTGAGGAACTCTGCCATTTTTCCAACTGGTTACAGAGCCAGCCGGAAGCCCCAGCTTTTTTACAACTGGAGTTGGTTTTTCTCCTCGTGCGAGGCAAAGAGATTCGAATTGAGTCCAAAAGTTCATTATAACCTCCTATTTGTTGTTGGGATTCAACAAGTTGAATTGCTTAATTTTGGAAACTGTAACGAAATTCAAAATCTTGAACGAAAAGTATTGACAAATTCAAGAACTTGAATTATAATAACAGTACCACCTCCGCCGAGCCCTTGCGTAAGACGACGTCCACCAAAGCGTCGCAGAGGTCCTCCGGCGAGAAGGCGGCCGAGCCATTTACATGGTTTTCCACTCGGCCGACCGATAATCAGCCGTCCAAGGCGGAGGTGGTGAAAGCTCCCGCCGGCTTTTCTTGTTCGAATTCTTCCCCTGCTCGTGGTGCCATACGGGCGGGGGAAAAATCGGGCACAAAACGTACCAAAGGTACGGACTACAATATAATGTAGGAAAATTAAACGGGAGAAAAAACGTGTACCGTTGAACGGAAAGGATGCATAAAAACAATATAGCACAAAAAAAACAATTTGTCAATAGGAGAGGAGAGAAAAATGGAAAGGGACGAATTCAAGCGGCGCTGCGAGGTGCGGATGAAGGCATTTGGCATCACCATGGAGGAGATGGGCAAGATGCTGGGAAAGGCTAAGGCGCGGGTGATCGAGGCTCTGCGGGGCGAGCGAACCCCCGCTGCGCAAAGCCTACGGCTGCAGATGGATCTCAAGCTCACGGGCCTGTGCGACGAGGAGCGGTCCAGGGTGGTTGCCGAGATCGAGGAAGCGCGGGGAGCTTACCCCGAGCTGGAGGGAGAGCTGTCGGTGATCCTTCCCGAGGACATGATGTACGTGGTAACCGAGAACGGGATCCCCGCCGGGGTGTGGAACCCCATGACACGGAAGATCCTGCCGCTGGAGCCCGCGCTGATGCGGGTGACGGGCCGGAAGATCAAATAAGGAAGTGCCCATGAGAAAAGTCAAGAAGAGAACACAGCGGGAACACAAATTCGCGGTCGGTGACCGCGTGGTCTACAACCCGTTACGGACCGGAAACGGCTGGCTGGCGGGTGAGCACGGTACGGTGGTCTACATCGACAACACCGAGGCCTGCTATACGGTGGAGTTTAACCGCCCCTTCTACGAGGGCGTGACCGAGCACCGCATACCGCACCCGAAGGCTTACTGCGGGTGGTACTGCAAGGAAGAAAATCTGACAAAGGAATAAAGGAGCAAGAACATGAAAGTCAAGGAAACTTGGGAGAAAATCGTGTGGTTTATTAAGGGCATGGCCGTCGTTATGAGCTTTGAGGAGGACCCCGAGCTGTGGGACAACCCTCGAAAGAAAGCACGCATTCGCCGCCGGATGGAGAAGGAAAGGAGCGTACATGGCAAAAAAGCAGACGTTTAAGAAAACGGGTATCGGCGCGACCTTCGCCGCCAATCTGAAGCTGATCTGTGACGTGCGTCATATGACCGACGAGCAGGTCATGGACTACATGGGCATCTGCCGCGCGACCTTTTATAAGAAAATGCGCCTGCCGGGCGAATGGAAGATGGAGGAGGTGGCCAGTGCGTCCAAGCTCTTCAAGATCCCCCAGGCGGATCTTGTATGCCGGATGCTGACCCCGGAGGAGGTGGCGGCATGACCAAGAAGGCAACCTGGAGAGTGATCGGAGATCACCCTGCCGGCAAGCTGATCGGGTACTACCTGGACGGGATCAAGCAGTGCACCTTTGTGGGGCGGTTTGATTGCCAAAACCGATTCGATCTGCGGCTGTATAGCCGGGAGTATTACGGTAAAGTCCCTAAGGAGAGAGTGATCTACCTGGCGGATCTGGAAAAGTAAGATAAGAGAGGGACAGAACATGAAAGCGAATATACGGAAGGATCCGCCTATGATCCTGCGGCAGTTCCCGGATATGACCGAGGCGGAGATCAAGGCGTGGAACCGAAAATGAGCAGGATCATTGATATCAGCGGGAACGACTATCATATGCTCCACGTCGTTGGACTGGACTACTGTGAGGGCAGACGGAGCTATTGGGTCTGCCGGTGCCAGTGCGGGCGGGTCGTTTCGCTGCGAAAGGATCACTTTGCATACAAAGGAAGCAAGCAGAAGAGCTGCGGATGCTTACATAGAAAGGCGTCGTCTGAGAGGATGACGGAGATCAATCGGAAAAGAAGAGAGGAACAAGGGAAATGAGCGAGAACATGGAAAACACCGCCGCCGACCGCGCGGCGGATAAGCTGCACAAGGAGGCCGAGGCGGTCTCCAAGCTGAAGGGGAGCGGTTATCCCACGGGGATCATGCGGGAACTGTCAGGCCCGATCTGCTCCATGCTGGTACGGTTTTGCTATCAGGAGGAGGACTTCGCGCAGGCGGTGCTGGATCACAAGGACAAGCTGCAGACCTGCCTGGAGAAGATCGTCAAGCTCTCCACGCGGGACAAGCCCGTGATATCCGATCTGGACGCCTACGCCGAGGCGGTGCGCTTCTACATCCCCGAGGGCAAGGTGACCATGAGCTGCCGCGTGGTGATCCCCGTGGAGCGGGACGACGATCTCTTGGATCTCGGTGCGCTGGACGAGGAGCCGCAGGGTGAGGCCGTCATTCTGGAATTTCCGCTTCTGGACTGAGGAGGGCATCATGGGACGAATGTGTTTTAAGATGACCGATCCGGGGCTGAAGTGCCGCGGGTATCAGTTCAAAGCCGACGTGGTGAACGTCTGCGACGCGGCGACTTGCAGAAACTGTGGCTTCCACGCGGCAGAAAATCCGCTGGATTGCTTCTCCTACTACAGTTCCTTCAATAACAGCGAGTTTTGGCTTTGCCTTGCCGACGGCGAGGTACACGAGGAGCTGACCGACACCAAGCTGGCTTGCACCGAGCTGATCTTTGTGAGGCGGCTGGAGCTGTTTGAGATGGTGGCCTTTGCGTGTCAGTACATCCTGCGCCACCCCAAGCGGGAGCTGTCAAAGCTGCTGAAGCGTGACATGGGGCAGACAGATAGCAACGGCTACGTGATCGTGATCGGCAAGGACCCTCTGGGGGGATGCGCCAACGGTGGCAAGGCCATCGGCCTTGTACGAACCGATGAGAGCGGGACTCCCGTGGAGTTCGCCGTGCTGACCGAGGATGCTATAGAGGAAGGAAATGTCTACAACATGGCCGGAGAGGTGGTGGCAGAGCTGTGAAGCGGAAGGATCTTTGGAGTTGGCTGGAGGCCAACAGGCCCAGCGAGAAGACGTTGAAGGCACTCGCCAAGGCCATGAAGAAGGAGAAGAACTGCTATTTACATAACCACGTGGCCGCCTGCGCCGAGGTCAAGGACGGGAATCTCGTGATCGGAGTGTATTGGGGTGAGGACGGCTATCCCTATGGTGTCTACTACATGACACCCAGCGGGAATCACCACTACAGCAAGGACGGGAAGAAGTGGACGGTGGACAAGCTGCGATACATTCCCATGGGCGGGTACGATTGGTATTCGTCTCCGGATACCGTCAAGTGGTTCTGGTTGGGTACGGACGAGGACACGGTACACGGGTGGATCAGTGCAAGCGAGGATCTGTCGAATGCAGATATGTATAGCCATTCAACCGCCGAAAGACGCATTGACTATATCGAGTCCAATCTGTCACGGATTAGAACCGAGAACGCGCGAAAACGACGCATCACGAGGATCACGGACTACGTATACCGGGTCATGAAAGACCCCCAAGGTATTGACCTTGGCTGGGTAAATAACACCGTGTTCGGCGGCAGGCACTACGCCTTTATGGATCCCTCGGTAGGGAGCAAGAAGGACAAGGTCAGGCGGTTCTACTGCTCGGCCTGCGGCGGTACGGTGGATGCGACCTGGAAGCACAACAAGACCGAAACCTGCCCCCTGTGCGGGGCTGTGCTGAAGGTCAGCAAGACCACCTGCCAGCGGGTACAGTACGAGCTGGTTTCCTACTTCTACCGAAATTTCGACATCAAAGGGCGGCTGGCTCTCATTATGGTGACAGTCAATGTCAAAAAGGTGTGGCGGAACGGCAGCGAGGACGTGACGTGGAGCAGTCCTCGGCGGGTATTGACTTCTCCCCTTGATTGGACGTGGGGCAAATGGGCGACCGAGACTTTTCTGTACTACAACCAATACAACGGCTGGAGCGACCGCAACAGCGACTACTTCCAGACCGCCGCAGGATATATCTACCTGCCCGACCCCGACGTGCTGAAGGACACCTACTATGAGGATATGCTTCGCCCCACGGTGGCCATTGCCGAGAGGGGCTGGCGAGTCAATTACGATCACCTGCTCATGAAGGACGGCAGCATCGTGGCGAACGTCTTCGAGATGCTGGCCCGCGGAGGGTATCAGAAGCTCACCGGTGAGCTGGTGCGGGGCTATTACTACGCCGAGGACAGACCCAACTGGAAGGGCAAGAACGCCGACGAGGTGCTGGGGATCAATGGGCAGGCTCGCGCCCGCTTGCGGAAGCTGGACGGCGGTACGCGCATGATCCGTTGGCTCAAGACCGCCGAGAAGTGCGGTTATAAGCTGACCGACGATGAGCTTGTGTGGCTGTCGAAGAGCCTTGACGAGGATGATGTCAGCAAGATCATGACGCACAAGCACCTGCCTCGCATGGGCATCACCTCCATCATCAATTACCTCCGCAAGCAGGTCAAGAAGGGCGGGATCCCGAGAGACTACTACCGAAGCACCGGACAGGCGGCGGTGGCTCTGTGGCTCGACTATCTGGACATGGCCGCCTCCATGAAGCTGGATCTGTCCCGTGATTCGGTCTACAAGCCCGCGAACCTGCGGGAGCGGCACGATGAGCTGGCGGGGATCCGAGCCATGAAGGAACGGGAGAGGCAGGCCAAAGCAGATGCCGCAAGACTGCGCAAGCAGGCCAAGGCCATGGAGGACAAATATCCCGGTGTGGCTCCCGTGTGCGCCAAGATCAAGGAGATCTACGAGTGGACGGGCGAAGGTTATTCGGTGCTGGTGCCCGCCGGTGCGTGGGACATCATGCAGGAGGGTGTGCTCTTGGGGCATTGCTCGGCGCGAGAGGATGATAACGTCTATCTGGAGCGGATCGAGCAGGAGACCTCTTACATCATGTTCCTGCGCAAGAACGACAGGAAGGATTCGCCCTGGTACACCATGGAGGTGGAGCCGGGCGGTAACGTGATCCAGCTTCGCACCTACGGGGACGATGACGGCAAACACAAATACCACGACCGAGACGAGGCCAAGGCTGCCCTGAGCAGTTGGCGGAAAGAGATCGCCAAGCGTCTGGGGCAGGGCGAGATAACCAAGGCCCAGAAGAGCCGCGAGATGCTGCTGAAGTATTGGGACGGCTTGCAGAAGAACGGCAACATCATCCGAGGCGGGTACCTGAAGGGGTCTTTGCTGGTGGATGTGTTGAAGGATGATTACAAGGAACTGAACGGCGAGCTGCCCGAGGTGGCCGTCGGATAAAACAGAAAGGATCATACTATGAGCAACGAAGTAAGCAGAACAGCCGCCCAGGTGGCGGCGGATATAAACGCTGTAAAATCCCATGCGTCTGCGATTTACCGTGCCGCCCTTGACGTGGGCAAGCGGTCGTGCATCGAGATCGGCCGCCTGCTTTTGGAGGCCAAGGGGCTTGTGCCTCACGGCGTGTGGGGCAAGTGGCTTGCCGAGAACGTGGACTATTCGGAATCCACCGCCAACAATCTGATGCGGTGCTTCAAGGAGTTCGGTGACGAGCAGATCGACCTTTTCACGGGGGTATCGGATGCGGATTTCTTCTCGGTCTTGA
>JAZNQA010000064.1:0-4382 GCA_045589915.1 Candidatus Enterenecus sp. | reverse complement strand
ACACTGCGACCGTATGGTGGCCCAATGCGTGGATTTCGTCTGCCAAGCCGCCGGACTGGAGTAAAAGGATACTATGGACACCATGATTCAGCTTTTAGCCAGGGAATTTGACCGCTCGGAGACCCATGTGCGCAACGTGGTCACCCTGCTGGATGAGGGCAACACCGTCCCCTTCATTGCCCGCTACCGCAAGGAAATGCACGGCACCATGGACGATCAGGCCATCCGCCAGCTTGCCGACCGGCTGCAATATCTCCGCAATCTGGAGCAGCGGCGGCAGGAGGTCAAGTCCTCCATCGAAAATCAGGGCAAGCTCACCGACGAGCTGGCCGCCGCCATTGACGCTGCCGCCACGCTGGCCGAGGTGGAGGATCTCTACCGCCCCTACAAGCAGAAGCGGCGCACCCGTGCCACCATGGCACGGGAAAAGGGGCTGGAGCCGCTGGCGCTGCTGCTCTTTGCGCAGGAACGGGACTGCCCCGACCCCCTCACCGAGGCGCAGAATTATGTCAATCCCGAACTGGGCGTGGACACGCCGGAGGACGCCCTGCAGGGAGCGTGCGACATCGTGGCGGAGCTCATCTCCGATGATGCCGACATCCGCAAGAGCCTGCGTGACCTGTACCAGCGGCGGGCAAATTTGGTGTCTGCCGCCGCCGCAAAGGAACCGGAGGACACCGTCTACCGCCTGTACTACGACTTCACCGCCCCTGTGTCCAAGGTGCAGGGGCATCAGGTGCTGGCCATCAACCGTGGCGAGCGGGAGGAAATTCTGAAGGTATCGGTGGACATGGATCGCCAGACCGCTCTGGTGGCCATCCGTCGGGCGGTGGTACGCCCCGGCTCTGCCGCCATGGAATTTGTCAAGACCGCCGTGGACGACGCCTACGACCGGCTCATTTCCCCCTCCATGGAGCGTGAGGTGCGCAGCGCCCTCACCGATGCGGCCAGCGAAGGTGCCATCGGCCAGTTCGCCCTCAACCTGAAGCCGCTGCTCATGCAGCCGCCGGTGAAGGGCTTTGTCACCATGGGTCTCGACCCCGGCTACCGCATGGGCTGCAAGGTGGCGGTGGTGGATCCCACCGGCAAGGTGCTGGACACCACGGTGGTCTACCCCACCCACGGCGAGCGGGGCAAGCAGGAGGCCATCGTCAAGCTGGCCGCCCTCATCCGCAAGCATCAGGTGGCCCACATCGCCATTGGCAACGGCACCGCCAGCCGGGAGACCGAGCAGATGACGGTGGAGCTCATCCGCAAGGTGGGCGGCGGCGTGAGCTACGTGATCGTCAATGAGGCGGGCGCTTCGGTGTACTCCGCCTCCAAGCTGGCGGCGGAGGAGTTCCCCGACTTTGATGTGAACCTGCGCTCCGCCGTGTCCATTGCCCGCCGGCTTCAGGATCCGCTGGCCGAGCTGGTGAAAATCGATCCCAAATCCATCGGCGTGGGTCAATACCAGCACGATATGCCCCAGGCCCGACTGGGCGAGGCGCTGGACGGCGTGGTGGAGGACTGCGTCAACGCCGTGGGCGTGGATGTAAACACCGCCTCTGCCCCCCTGCTCACACGGGTGGCAGGGCTGAACGGCACCACTGCCAAGAACATCGTGAAATATCGGGAGGAGAACGGCCTGTTCACTACCCGCAAGCAGGTTTTGAAGGTGCCCAAGCTGGGCCCCAAGGCCTTTGAACAGTGCGCCGGCTTCCTGCGGGTGCCGGAGAGCAAGTCCCCGCTGGACAACACCGCCGTCCACCCCGAATCCTACCCCGCCGCCGAGAAGCTGCTCTCCCTGTGCGGCTACACCATGGCGGATGTGAAGGCGGGCAAGATGGGCGAGCTGAAAGAGCGCCTTGCCGCCTACGGCGAGGAGCAGGCCGCCGGAGAGTGGGGCGTGGGCGTACCCACCCTGCGGCATGTGGCTGCCGAGCTGATGAAGCCGGGCCGTGACCCCCGTGACGAGCTGCCCGCCCCCCTGCTGCGCACCGACGTGATGGAGATCAAGGATCTGAAGCCGGGCATGGAGCTGAAGGGCAGGGTGCGCAACGTCATCGACTTCGGCGCCTTCGTGCGCATCGGCGTGCATCAGGACGGACTGGTACACATCAGTCAGATCACCAACCGCTTTATTAAGCACCCCTCCGAGGTGCTCAGCGTGGGCGATGTGGTGACGGTGTGGGTCAAGGAAGTGGACGAGAAAAAGAAGCGCATCGGCCTGACCATGCGTAAGGACAAGCTAAACGGCTGAAACCCTTGGAATCAGCCAACTCGACCAGCGGTCTTGTGGCCATTTTGCCCGATTAGATTGACATTTCCCCTGCACAGGGGTAACCTGTGGGCCAGTCAAAGAAACGGAGGGTTCCACATGGACGAAAAGAAATCATTTGGAGAGTACATCAGACGAAAGCGGCAGGAGGCCGGGCTGACCCAGCGTGAACTGGCGCAGCAGCTTTTTGTTACAGAGTCCACGGTCTCAAAATGGGAACGGGGACTGAGCTATCCGGACGTATCGCTGATCCCAGAGGTATGCCGTAAGCTCTCCATCTCTGAGCACGAGTTCTTCACCGCCTGCGATGACGACAAAGCCCATGCGCAAGAAAAGGCCGCCCGTATGTGGCACGGCCTGACACGGGGCTGGCAGTGGTTCTTCGCCATCAGCTACGCCGTGGCAATCGTGGTGTGCTTCATCTGCGACCTTGCCATCTTTGGGCGGCTGGATTGGTTTTGGATCGTTCTCACCAGTGTGATGCTGGCCTTCTGCTTCACCAATCTGCCCATGCTGGTCAATCACAACCGCCTGTCAATCTGTTTGGGTGCGGCCACCGGCTGCTTAGTCCTGCTGCTCCTTGTCTGCTGGCTCTATACCGGCATCATATGGGTGCTGGGCGGCCTGGGCATTACGGCAGCCAGTCTGGCTCTGCCTTGGGGCATATGGGCCATTTGGCGGTTTCATGGCCGGCATGTAGCGGCGCTGACTCTGGGACTGCTTACCGTCTGGGTATTTCTTCTGTTGGCCGTGATCTGGCTGCTCACCGGCGGGGACTGGCTGCTGCGCCTTGCCTTCCCCATCGCCGCCTATTGCCTGCTCATGGTGTGGGTCTATGTGATTGCAGGCCATTGGCTGCCGGTGAATGGGTGCCTCAAGGCCGCCGTGCTGACAGCGTTCACCGCATTCCTGCTGCCCCTGAGCACCGCCTTTGCCAGCCTGCTGACCGACGAGCCCACCACCCCCACCGCCGCCGATTACTTTAACTGGAGCAAGCTGATCTCGCCGGTGGAGTTTGAATGGATCAACATCCTGGTTTTTGTGGTGCTGCTGCTGGCCGCAGCCATCCTGTTTGTGCTGGGCGGGACACGTGCTGCCCGCAAAAAATCTCTGCGTTAATTTTTTACACAGGAGGACACGCCCATGAGCGGGACTCTCTATCTGGTGCCCACCCCCATGGGTAATCTGGGCGATATTTCCCGCCGGATGGCGGACACGCTGGCACAGGCCGACTTCATCGCCGCCGAGGACACACGGGTGACGGTGAAGCTGCTCAACCATCTGGAGCTGAAAAAGCCCATGGTGACCTATCACCGGCATAACTGCATCCCCGCCGGAGAGGGCATCCTTCGCCGCCTGCTGGCGGGCGAGAGCTGCGCCCTGGTCACCGATGCGGGCACCCCCGCCATCTCCGACCCCGGTGAGGAGCTGGTGGCCCTGTGCGCCGCCAACGGCGTGCCCGTCATCGCCATCCCCGGCCCCTGCGCCCTCATCGCCGCCCTGTCCGTGTCCGGGCTGCCCACGGGGCGGTTCACCTTCGAGGGCTTTCTGCCCATGAACAAGAAAAACCGCCGGGCCCATCTGGACTCACTGGCGGAGGAGCAGCGCACCATGATCTTCTATGAAGCCCCCCATAAGCTCACCGCCACCTTGTCCGATCTGGCTGCCGCCTTCGGCGGCGGACGGCGGGTGGCCCTGTGCCGGGAACTCACCAAGCTCCACGAGGAGATCCTCCGCACCACGCTGGACGAGGCCATCGCCCACTATGCCGATAAGGAGCCGAGGGGTGAATTTGTGCTGGTGGTGGACGGCCACGCCCCTGAGGTGCGTCAGGCCGATCCCGACGCCGCCCTTGCACGGGCGGAGGAGCTGCGCCGCTCAGGCCTGTCCACCAAGGATGCCGCCGCTCAGGCAGCCGAGGAATTCGGCCTGAAAAAGCGTCAAGTATACGATTTGCTGTTGGGAAAATAAATACAGCGAGTAATATTTTTCAAAATAATTGCATCTTGCAAAATGCTACATGCAAAAAATACTGTCGAAAAAGGTCGACGAGCCCCTTTTCAGACACAAAAAGGCGGACCGGGGGAAACCCCCCCGGCCTGTTTCTCTTGTTGGGGTGGTT
>JAZNQA010000063.1:0-2785 GCA_045589915.1 Candidatus Enterenecus sp. | reverse complement strand
CAGAGCATGGTGTCCAGCCCACGGGCGAGCAGACGCATCCAGGGGTGACAGCAGGCCCGCTGCTTCCAGTAAGCCCGCTCCTCGTCCGTCAGCAGTTCGCCGGAGGTCTTGCCCATGAGCATGGGCTGGGGGGCGGCGGCCAGCTCGTCCAGCCACGGCTTGGGGTCGAGGGCGGCATACTCCACCTGAGACTGCTCCAGCCGGCGGCAGACCTCAACCGCCCGGTCGATGACCGCCCGGTCACCTTCCAGCCGGTTGAGCTGGGCGAACAGAGCCTGCTCCAGCGTCAGCGAGCCCTGCTGTACCAGACGAATGGTGTCGAGGTCAAGGTGGAGCTGACGCAGCAGCTTGATTTTCTCCAGCGTGCGCACATCTTCCTCTGAGTAGTCACGGTAGCCGTTGGGCAGCCGCTTTGGGGAGAGGAGCTTCTCATCTTCGTAAAAACGTATGTTGGCCCGGTTGAGGCCGGTGCGTGCTTCCAGTTCTTTAATTGTCATCTGTGACACCTCCTGAGCGGCATCATAAGCTGTCAAGTGGGTCGACAGTCAAGACTTTTTTGCGAAACTTCAGGTTTACAGCACGATCAGGCCGTACTTGGCGCTCAGGCGGGCCAGCTCGGCGGGCTCCAGCTCGCCGGTGCCGTCATAAAACGCACGGCCTTGATACACCCGCAGCGCACCCTCCAGCAGCTCCGGCACATCCGACCACAGGCAGAGCGCCTCCCGAATGGCGTACTGGTGCTCGGCAAAGATGTCCACATCGTCCTGCTCCATGATGGCGATCTTCACCGCACCCACCGGGTTGTCCTCGGCGGCGATGATGTCCTCCAGCAGGTCGGGGGTGCATTCGATCTCCTCCCCCACATCCACCGTACGGGTGACGAAGCAGGGGGCGGTGCCGGTGGCACAGGGGATCACGTCGGGGTCATGCTCCTGCGGCTCATAGGGCCAAGGGGTGACTTCCCCGTCGTAGACCTGAAACAGGGGGATGGAGGCGTAGGGGATAAGCTCCTCCATCAGCTCCGCCGCCATGGCGGGGCGGCAGTTCAGCCCGAAGGCGGCGGCTCCCATGCCTTCCGCCACAAACAGGGCGGCCAGCATATGCACACGGGTGGCGGATTCGCCGTCCCCGTCGCAGGCCCACGACACCCAGAAGGGGCCGCAGCCCAGCTCACCCGCCGCCAGAATGGCGGCACGGCACTCGGCCATGGTGGTCATGCAGTTGATGTGGACGGGGCCTTTCCCCGGAGTGAGCCGGGCACGGTAGAGCTCCACCAGCTCGTCAAAGGTGGTCTCGCCCGCAGGGGGAATGTCCAGCCCCAGGGGGCCTAAGGTCTGCCGGAATATGGGCACAGGTGCGTCCATGGTACAACTCTCTCCGTATTCATCAGATTTTTGCGCTTCTGCGCAGAATATGGTCACCTTACAGTATAACAGATAACTTCGGTCACGGCAAGTGATTTTCGGGCCGACCTGCGTGTGCGCCCGACGGGATAAAAAATGCGGATGGAGCAGCGCTCCATCCGCATTATACTATTTGCTCAGAACAGGCCGGAGATGACGCCGTTCTCGTCCACGTCGATCTTCTCAGCGGCGGGAACCTTGGGCAGACCCGGCATGGTCATGATGTCGCCGGTCTGCACCACTACGAAGCCCGCACCGGCGGATACCTTCACCTTGGCCACGGACACGGTGAAACCCTCGGGACGGCCCAGCTTGGCGGGGTCGTCGGACAGGGAGTACTGGGTCTTGGCCATGCACACGGGCAGCTTGCCGAAGCCCATTTTTTCCAATCGGGCCAGCTCCTTGTCGGCGGCGGCGGAGTAGGTGACGGCGGCGCCGCCATAGATGCGGCGCACCACGGCCTCGATCTTGGCCTTGAGGGGCTGATCCAGCTCGTAGGAGAAGGAGAAGCTGTTGGGCTGGCCGCACAGGCGGAGCACCTCCTCGGCCAGCTCGATGCCGCCCTCGCCGCCCTTGCCCCAAACCTCGGACAGGGCCACGTTCACGCCCAGCTCACGGCACTTGGTGCGGATGAGCTCCAGCTCGGCATCGGTATCGTTGACAAAGCGGTTGATAGCCACCACGCAGGGCAGACCGAACACCTGAGTGATGTTCTCCACGTGCTTGAGCAGGTTGGGCAGGCCGCGCTCCAGCGCCTCCAGATCTTCAGCGCCCAGATCGGCCTTGGCCACGCCGCCGTTGTACTTGAGAGCTTTGACAGTGGCCACGATGACCACCGCATCGGGAGCCATACCTGCGGCACGGCACTTGATGTCCAGGAACTTCTCCGCACCCAGGTCGGCGGCAAAGCCCGCCTCCGTCACCACATAGTCCGCCGAGGCCAGGGCACTGAGGGTGGCGTTGAGACTGTTGCAGCCGTGGGCGATATTGGCGAAGGGGCCGCCGTGGTCAAAGGCAGGTGTCTTTTCCAAGGTCTGCACCAGGTTGGGGCGGATGGCATCCTTCATCAAGGCGGCACAGGCACCCACAGCCCCCAGCTCCTTGAACTGCACCGTTCGGCCGTCGTAGGTGGTTCCGATGACAATGTTCCCCAGCCGCTCCTTCAGCTCGGCGATGGAGCGGGAAAGGCAGAGGATGGCCATAATCTCGCTGGCTACGGCAATGGTAAAGCCCTCCTCCCGGGGAACACCCTCAGTGCGGCCGCCGAGACCCGCCACAATCTTCCGCAGCTCCCGGTCGTTCAGGTCAACGCAGCGCTTCCAGGTGATGGTGCGGGGGTCGATGTTCAGGGCATTTCCCTGGTGAATGTGATTGTCGATGAG
>JAZNQA010000062.1:0-10952 GCA_045589915.1 Candidatus Enterenecus sp. | reverse complement strand
GAACGACATGGCTACGATCCGACTTAAACAGAATCACTTCGTGCTTCTTGGTTTGCAAAGCTCGCTCCAGTCCAAGCTCGCTGCTCACGACGGCTCCGCGCTTCTTGTTGTCACGCTGCGCCTGTTCGCGGCGCCCGCTTTCCTTTTGACTCGCTTCGCAAACAGAATCACTTCGTGCTTCTTGGTTTGCAAAGCTCGCTCCAGTCCAAGCTCGCTGCTCACGACGGCTCCGCGCTTCTTGTTGTCACGCTGCGGATTGGCCGCATAGCCGGGTCGCTTTCCCTCCGACTCGCTTCGCAAACAGAAACACGGTGTGTTTCTTGGTTTGCAAAGCTCGCTCCGGTCCAAGCTCCCCTATGCGGCTATCCTTTGCGCTTCTTTGTTGTCACGCTTTGCCTGTTCGCAACGTGCGGCTTCCCTCCGACTTGGACTCGAAACAGAACTGCTCCGCAGTTCTTGGTTTCTCGTCCTCGCTTCGGTCCATCCGCACTGCTCACGACGGCGCAGCGCTTCTATCAGCCCCTGAGCTCCAGCAGCTTCTGCTTCAGCTCGCCCTCGATGCGGCCCAGTTCGACCTCGGCCTCTTTGCGCTTCTGAGCGCCGTCCTTCTGGATCTGCATGACCTCATCCAGGGTGGAGATGAGCTGCTGGTTGGTGTTCTGCAGGGTCTCGATGTCCACAACGGAACGCTCGGCCTCTCTGGCGGTCTCCAGAGTGCCCATCTTGAGCATCTCGGCGTTCTTGGTGAGCAGCTCGTTGGTCATGTTGGTGACGGCGGACTGGGCGGCAGTGGCCTGACGGCTGTGCTCCATGCCCAGAGCCAGCACCATCTGGCTCTTCCACAGGGGGATGGTGTTGACCAGAGAGGACTGGATCTTCTCCAGCATCAGGGTGTCGTTGTTCTGGAGCAGACGGGTCTGGGGGCCCATCTGGATGGAGATCATGCGGGTCAGCTCCAGATCGTGGAGCTTCTTCTCAAAGCGGTTGCACAGGTTGGCGTAGTCGTTGTACTTCTGAGCGTCTTCCTGAGCGCCGGTCTCGGTGGCCTTCTTGCGAAGCTGCTCCAGAGTTTCGGTGCGGGCCTTGGCCAGAGCCTTCTTGCCGGCCAGGATGTACATGGTCAGCTCTTTGTAGTACTTGGTGTTCAGGTCGTACATCTGGTCCAGCATGGCGATGTCCTTCATCAGGGTCACCTGATGGTTCTCCAGAATGGTCACGATCTTGTCCACGTTGACCTCAGCCTTGGAGTAGGAAGCCTTGAGAGCCTCAAGCTGGTTGCGCTTCTTCTTCAGGAAGCCGAACAGACCCTTCTCTTCCTCCTTGCCGAAGCCCTTCAGCTCCACCACCAGGGAGGACAGAGCGTCGCCCACCTGACCCAGATCCTTGGTGCGGACGCTGGTAAGGGCGTTCTCGGAGAAGGAGGCGATGTTCTTCTGGGCGGCAGCGCCGTACTGGAGCACCACGGTGGAGTCGGTGATGTCGATCTTCTCGGAGAAGTCGGCCACCACCTTGCGCTCGGCCTCGGTGAGCTGGCTCTCGTCCAGCTTGATGGCGTTCTTGTCACGCTCGGCCATAGCGGCGGCCTGAGCAGCGGCAGAATCCTCGGCGTTGAGGGTGGGCTCCAGGGTCAGGGTGGGAGCCTCAGGAGCGGCCACGGCGGCCTGAGTGGCAGCAGCGGCTTCGGCTACGGCGGTCTCAGCGACGGCGGCGGCCTCGGCCACGGCGGTCATCTCAGGCTCCAGGGTGAGCTGCGGCTCCAGAGTCAGTTCGGGGTTCAGGTTCAGTTCATCCATGATGATTTCCTCCTACAATTATAATATCGTTCAGTGGTTGAGATCACTTGGTTACAGGGTCAGGGTAATGCCGCCGTCATCGGTGGAGGACTGGGGCGGCTCGTCCGTGCTGATGCCCTCCTGCGCCAGCATCTGCTCCATCACGGAGATGTCGGCAGAGATGTCCAGCGCTTCCTCGCCATACAGGGAGTCCAGCTGCTTGTCGTAGGCGGTGCAGATGGTGGCCAGCATGTCCTCGATCTTGCCCTTGGTGCTGCCGATGTTGCCGCCGTCCACCCCCACGGAGTCCATACGGTCATAGGCGTTGAGCAGCTTCAGGGTGGTGGGCAGGTAGTAGTTCATGAACTTGCGGATCTGGGTCAGCTTGGTGGGCTTTGCCACCACGCTGTCGATGATCTTGCCGGTGACCTGCTCCAGATGGTCGATCTGGGCGGACACCGTTTCGTCCTTGATAGAGGCGTTCAGCCGCTGCATCTCGGACACGGCCCGCTTGCGCTCGGCGATGAGGGCGTCGATCTCCTCGTTGCCGGTGCTCTCCGGCTTGGCGGGCTCGGTCTTCTCAGCGGGTTTTGCTCCGGCGATCTCCACGCCCTGATCGGGGAAGATGATCTTGCCCAGAAAATAGGCGGCAACGGAGACCAGCGCAGCCAGAATATAGTGCATGGGGCGGTACAGGGAGCCGAAGATGGCCCACAGCAGCCACACCACACCGACAAGGTAGATGGGCAGCACGCTTTTTTGCTTCTGATAAGACACGGCGTACACTCCTTTCACCCGGTGGGATATATTAACCGTTATTTTACAGCGGATGACTGGGAATGTCAAGGAAAAGGAGTACATTGACTTCCGCACACGGTTGGAGTAAAATATGATATTATTTGGCGTATTACCGCCTTGCCGCAAGGAGTCCGCAATTATGATGACATTAGACGATTTCAAAGCCGCCCGCAAGGTGCTGGACGGTGTGCTCCACAATACCGACCTGATGTACAGCCCCTTCTTTTCCCGCACCACGGGCAACCATGTGTACATCAAGCCGGAAAATATGCAGGTGACCGGCGCATACAAGATTCGGGGCGCCTACTTCAAGTGCTCCACCCTCACCGAGGAGGAGAAGACCCGTGGTCTTATCACCGCCTCCGCCGGCAACCACGCCCAGGGCGTGCCCTACGCCGCCCAGGCTGCCGGAGTGCCTGCCACCATCATTATGCCCACCACCACCCCGCTGGTGAAGGTGAACAACACCAAGGATTACGGGGCAAAGGTTGTCCTCCATGGAGAGACCTTTGACGATGCGGCGGCCATGGCTGCCGCCCTCAGCGAGGAGGAGGGGCTGACCTACGTCCACCCCTTCAATGATCTCACCGTTTCCACCGGACAGGGCACCATTGCCTATGAGATCTTCAAGGATCTGCCCGACGTGGATGTGATCCTTGTCCCCATCGGCGGCGGCGGACTGGCCGCAGGCGTGGCCACGCTGGCCAAGCTGCTCAATCCGTCGGTGAAGGTCATCGGCGTGGAGCCTGCGGGCGCTGCCTCCATGAAGGCCAGCGTGGAGGCCGGACACATCGTCACCCTTGACAAGATCGACACCATTGCCGACGGCGTGGCCGTCAAGACCCCCGGTGATAAAGTATTCCCCTATATTCAGCAAAATATGGACGACATTATTACCATCGACGATAACGAGCTGGTGGATGCCTTCCTCGACGTGATGGAGAAGCACAAGATGGTGGTGGAGAATGCCGGTCTGCTCACCGTGGCGGCCCTCAACCATCTGGACTGCAAGGGGAAGAACGTGGTGTCCGTCCTGTCCGGCGGCAACATGGATGTGATCACCATCTCCTCGCTGGTGCAGCACGGGCTCATCAACCGCAGCCGCATCTTCACCTTCACGGTGCAGCTGCCCGACCGCCCCGGCGAGCTGCTGCGGGTGGCCGAGCTGGTGGCCAGGGAGAACGGCAACATCATCAAGCTGGATCACAACCAGTTTGTCAACATCAACCGCCAGTCCGGCGTGGAGCTGACGGTGACGCTGGAGGCCTTTGGCCGCACCCACAAGGCCCAGATCATGGACGCCCTTCACAAGGCGGGCTACGATGCCCATGAGGTGGCCCCCACAGGGTTCTACAACTGATGCTCCGATTGCCGTCCGGCGGAGCACTCCGCCGGACGGCTATATGAAGCGGCACGCTGTCCCGTTCCTGCCGCCGGAAGCGAGCGGGAGTTTCGGGGAAGCCTTCCGACCGGCGGGCAGCGACCTCCGCCTGCTGTATCCTATGTGCCCCGGCAACTCCCGGTGCGGAGGGGCAGGGCAGTCCCCACAGCGCTGATCCACACAAGAAAACAGAAAAGGATGAAAACCTATGGTGAAAATCGCTCCCTCGATCCTCTCTGCCGACTTTTGCAATTTGGAGCGGGATATCCGCCGCATCCGTACCGCCGACTGGGTACACGTGGACGTGATGGACGGTGCCTTTGTGCCCAACATCACCATCGGCGTGCCGGTGGTCAAGTCCATCCGCAAGCACACCGATATGTTTCTTGACGTACACCTGATGATCGACAAGCCGGTGCGCTATGTGGATGCCTTCTGCAAGGCGGGTGCAGACCTGCTCAGCGTCCATCTGGAGGCCGATCACCCCACCCGCATCGCTGAGGCCCTGCGGGCCATGGAGGCCAATGGGGTGAAGAAGGCGGTGGCTCTGCGCCCCATCACCGCTGCCGAGGCGGTGCTGCCCTACATCGAGCAGCTGGACATGGTGCTGGTGATGACGGTGGAGCCGGGCTTCGGCGGACAGGCCTTCATGACCCAGCAGCTTGACACCATCCGGCGGGTGCGGGAGATCATCAACAAGTACAACCCCGCCTGCGACCTTGAGGTGGACGGCGGCATCAATCCTGAGACTGCCAAGAAAGTGGTGGAGGCGGGCGCCAACGTGCTGGTGGCCGGTTCCTCCGTCTACGGCGCCCCCGATGTGGAGCTGGCCATCCAGTCCCTGCGGGTGTGAGCCCGAAGTAATCGCTGATAGGTGAGGTAACTATGGACTATTTCCCCCCTGCATTGGAGGCGCTGGTGGAGCAGTTTGCCAAGCTGCCCGGCGTTGGACGAAAGAGCGCCCAGCGGCTGGCCTTTTACCTGCTGGGACAGCCGGAACAGACGGCCCGTGACTTTGCCGATGCCATCCTCAACGCCAAGGCATCCATCGCCTGCTGCCCTGTGTGCCAGAACCTGACCGAGGGTGAGGGGCCCTGCGCCCTGTGTGCCTCCTCCCGCCGGGATCAGGGGGTGGTGTGCGTGGTGGCCGACCCCAAGGATGTGGTGGCCATGGAGCGCTCACGGGAGTACCAGGGGGTGTACCATGTGCTCCACGGGGTGCTGTCCCCCATGAATCATGTGGGGCCGGACGATCTGCGCATCAGCCAGCTTGTGGAACGGGTGGCGGCAGGTCAGGTGCGGGAGGTCATCATGGCCACCAATCCGGACACGGAAGGGGAGGCCACCGCCATGTATCTGTCCCGCCTGCTCAAGCCCTTTGGGGTGACGGTGACCCGTCTGGCCTACGGCATCCCCGTGGGCAGCCATCTGGAGTTTGCCGACGACGCTACTCTGATGCGGGCTTTAGAGGGAAGAAGGGAAATGTAAGAAACGAAACAGACCGGGAGGAAATCGCTTCTCGGTCTGTTTTGCTTTGCCACCTCTCCGTCATTTGCTGCGCAAATGCCACCTCCCCTCAAGGGGAGGCTTAAAAAGAGGCGGAAAGCATTGCTTTCCGGCTCTTTTTCAGGTTCAGATGTCCACGTCGTCGCTGTCCATGGAGGCCTCGGCGTCGGTGAGGTTGCCGGCTTCCTTCAGGTCTGCAATGCGCTGGTTGTTGTAGGCGATGTTGCCCTTGGCCCGTGTGACCTGCTGGCACAGGATGGCGTAGGGGCCCTCGGCGGTGGTGTTGTGCTGATTGTAGTACATCTTGCCCATCTCCAGATAGGCCTTGCGGATGGCGGCCTGCTCGTTGGAGTTCTGCATCTTCAGCTTGCTGATCTCGGTCAGTTCCTTGGCCTTGGCCACGCCACTCTGGGCCAGACCGCCCACCTTTTGCTTCAGAAAATCAAAATTGAATGCCATAGTGGATTCCTCCTTAGAAATGTTGGGGGCGGTGCGCCCCGTGCGGTTTAACACATTGTATGCCGTGGGAAAGGGAATTGCAAGAGATTTCCACAAAAGGTTTACTTCTTGCGGAAGGCGAAGAACCGCTGCCTCAAGCAATTCAGAGCTTTCTTAATCCGTGCCCAACAGAAAGTCTCTGTGAAGGCGAAGAACCGCTGCCCGAAGTAATTCAGGGCGGTGAACAGCACCATGCCGCCCAGCTTGGCCAGGCGTTCCTGCCACTCGGTGGATATGCCCGTCCCACCCAGGATGAGTCTGACCAGGGGCTGCGCCACGCTGTATGCGATGAGGTAGCACACCGCCACATTGATGGCAAACCGCAGCAGGGAGGGCCAGAAGGGGGCCTTGCTCTGGAAGGTGAAATTGCGGTTGAGGAAAAAACTCAGTGCCGAGCCCGCCACATAGGCGATGGCGGTGGACGGCCAGTAGCCCAGCCCTTCCAGCAGAAACATGATGACGGCGGACAGCAGGGTGTTGGCCACCCCCACCAGCAGGAACTTCCACAGGGAAGGGTCAAACAGCTTCTTCATCGTTGTCCTCCAGTACCTCCCGGATGAGGAACCGTGGGCGCTCCTTGCTCTCCATATAGATCTTGCCCAGATACTCACCGATGACACCCAGCGCCAGCAGGATCAGTCCGCCGATGAGCCACACCGAGCAGGCAAGGCTGGCCCAGCCGGTGACGGTGTTGCCGATGGCCCACTGGACGATGTTGTAGACGATCATTACAAGGGAGGCCAGAAAGATGAGAAAGCCCAGCCCGGTGATCATGCGCAGGGGCTTGACCGACAGGGAGGTGATGCCCTCCAGCGCAAAGGACAGCATCTTCTTCAGGGGGTACTTGCTCTCTCCGGCAAAGCGCTCGCCCCGCTCGTATTCCACGGTGTCGGTGCGGTAGCCGATCATGGGCACGATGCCCCGCAGGAACAGGTTCACTTCCTTGAACTGTGCCAGCCCGTCCAGCGCACGGCGGGACATAAGGCGGTAGTCGGCGTGGTTGAACACCGTATCTGCGCCCATGGCGTTCATCAGGCGGTAGAAGCCCTCGGCGGTGGTGCGCTTGAAAAAGCTGTCCTTCTTGCGGGAGGAGCGCACGCCGTAGACGATGTCCACCCCGTCCAGATACTTGTCCACCATGGCGTCCACGGCGTCAATGTCGTCCTGCAGGTCGGCATCCATGGACACCACCATGTCCGCCCGCTCTCTGGCCGTCATCAATCCTGCCAGCAGGGCGTTCTGATGGCCCCGGTTGCGGGTGAGGTCTACGCCGCAGAACAGGGGGCAGTCCTGATGAAGCTGGGAGATCAGCTCCCATGTGCGATCCTTGGAGCCGTCATTGACAAAGAGGATGCGGCTGTCACCGCTCACCTTGCCCTCAGACATGAGCTGCTCCAGCTTGGCACGCAGGCGCTTGGCGGTCTCCGGCAGGACTTCTTCCTCGTTATAGCAGGGGACGACGATATATAATGTATTGTTCATGTTGTCACCTCGCCCCCTGATTATACGATGGATGGGACAAAAAGTCCATGAAAAGTTGAAAACAGGGGTCGGCACCGGCGCCGACCCCGTTCAAACCGAGTCCAGATACTCCCGCAGGTGCTGCACCGCCTTGCGCTCGATGCGGGATACCTGCACCTGACTGACCCCCAAAACACGGGAGACCCGATCCTGGGTAAGGTTTTTGTAAAACCGCAGCAGGATAACCTTGCGCTCCCGCTCAGGCAGGGCGTCAATGGCCTGACGGAGGGCAAGACGCTCGATGAGCTCCTCCTCCATGCCGTCGGTGCCCAGCACCGATTCCAGCGTGAAGCCGTCCTCGCCGCTCTCGCTCTGGAGGGAGGCCACCGCCATGGTGGCGGTCTCGGCGGCGGCGATGTCCTCCGGGTCGAGGCCGGTGGCGGCGGACAGCTCGCCGAGGGTGGGTTCCCGCCCCAGCCGCTGGGAGAGCTGCTGGCGGCTCTGGCGCAGGCTCACCGCCCGCTCCTTCACGCTGCGGCTCACCTTGACCGCACCGTCATCCCGCAGGAAGCGGCGGATTTCTCCGGCGATCTTGGGGACGGCGTAGGTGGAAAACTGGGTACCGTAGGTCAGGTCAAAGCCCCGCACCGCCTTGAGAAAGCCCAGACAGCCCAGTTGGTAGAGGTCTTCCGGATCCACGCCCCTGCCGTAATACCGCCGTGCCACCGACCAGATGAGCCCGGCGTTGTCCAGCAGCAGCCGCTCGCAGGCATCGTTGTCGCCCGCCTGGGCCGCCTCCAGCAGGGAGGGGGTGTCCAGCCCTCTCACAGTTTGCCGCCCACTCGGCGGGCGATGCGCTTGCGCATGGTCACGGTGGTGCCCTTGCCTACGGTGGAACGCACCTTCAGGTTGTCCATGAAGCTCTCCATAATGGTGAAGCCCATGCCGGAGCGCTCCTCGTTGCCGGTGGTGAACAGGGGGGTTCGGGCCTGCTCCACGTCTGGGATGCCCACGCCGCTGTCCTTCACCTGAATTTCCAGCTCATTGCCCTCCAGCAGACGCAGGCGCAGGGAGATGCGCCCCAGACTGTCGGGGTAGGCGTGGACGATGGAGTTGGTGACCGCTTCGCTGACGGCGGTCTTGATGTCTGCGATCTCGTCCAGCGTGGGGTCCAGCCGGGCGGCAAAGCAGGCGGCGGCGGCACGGGCAAAGCCCTCGTTGGCGGAGCGGGAGGTGAAAACGATGGTGGCTTGGTCGATGGCTTTCGTACTCATGGGTATGTAATCCTCCTTTGGAGAAGTAAAAAATGCGGGCGGGGGAATTGCCCGCCCCCCGATTTTTATTCGAGGGGGATGATACGGCCGACACCGGCAGCGTCGAGGACACGGCGGGCCTGAACGGGGATGGCGGTGACCCGCAGGGAGCCGCCCAGTTGGGTCATCTGCCGGTGGGTGCGCAGCAGCACGGCGATGCCGGAGCTGTCCATGAAGGTGACGCCGGACAGGTCGAGGGTGAGGCGCATGGGCAGTTGGGTCGAGATGGCGTCTTCCAATTGTACCAGCATGGTGCGGGCGCCGTGGTGGTCGATCTCGCCGGTCAGGGTGATGACGGTGCCGCCCGCTTCTTTGTTGACGGTGATAGGCATGGCTTGTCCTCCCGATACATGGTTTGCCCCAGTATACACCGGCAAGGGGAGAGGAATTTGTTGGAAAATGGGGACGGAGAAAGAATTGGGCCGTCGGGGACGCCGGCCCCTACGAGGGGTGAGGAGGCATGAAAAAACCGCCCGTTGGCGGGTGCCAACGGGCGGTGGGGTGGATGGGCGCTTGCTTTTTGAAAGAAACTTGCCGACAAATTCCTATTTGAAAGACAACATTTTTACCGATGTTAATGTTTTCACATAGAACACGGTAAAACGCTCTAAAACCGCTGTAAATAAAGGATTTTCGGCAAACAACTCATTTCATCCCATCAGACGGTGTTAAGCCGTTTTACCCTCGCCCAAATAGATTATAAGGGCAAAATTAGGGGCAAGAATCATTCAAATTTAATGTTTTGGTTTTGGGAAACGAACTGTTGCAATGTGAATTTACAAATGAATTGAGGAATCATCGTGAAGAGATCCAAATTATTTGCAATCACATTGCAGTCGAAATCTGGCCTTATTTTCTTTTTCGTCCTGGCGGCATACAATCTGCTGTTGGGGTTGTATCTGAAAGACTTTCTTGTTTTGTCGCCCATACTGCTGACATTTTATTTACTCTCGGCATTGCCGACATTGTTCCTGCTTGTAGATATTCGCTCCAAAGGTATGAGAGCCGTTATTTTTGTCCTGTTGTCTCTCATAATCGTTATGGATGTTGTCTACTTGTTTCGTTGCCGCAGACTGATCCTTTTTCCCACGATGGCATCGCTCTTAATTGAGGTGTAATTTACTTCGGCGCATTCGTGGAACAGACACGGAAAGACGGTTTTCTGACGAAAATCTATGTTCTTGCGGTAACGGGAATCGTTATTCTTAATCTGAACTCCGTATACAACTTCGTCTACAAACCGGAAGCCCCATATCTTGACAATGGCAGAGATACCTTGTGGGATACGCAGACGGTTGAGCTTGCTGACGAAATTTGTACCGATTGTGAGACCGATGTGGAAAAGGCACGGGCGTTCCAAAATTGGATCGTATCGAACTTTGAAAATGCCTTTGAGGCTGATCCCTTCATCCAATATTTCGATGTGAGCAAAACGATCCGCACGAGGAAAGGGCTTTGCTTTGACTTCGCCCATTTGTTCGCTGCATTCTGTCGTAGTCAGAACATTCCCTGCTATGTCATTGACGGAACATCCTACACCGACCCAACCGATGCTCATACCTGGAACCGCGTTTACTATGATGGCGTTTGGTGGGACGTAGATATTACCAGTGATATTATGCGCAAGCAAAGCGGTCAGGAACTATATAGCTTTCGGATGTTGGAGAGCGCTTCCGCTTCCGACAGATATTTCTACATAACGAAAATATATTGAGACAGCAGACGGCAATCCGGATTATTGGATTGCCGTCTGCTGTTTGTTGTATAGAAATTCTATTCCTCAATCGTATCGTCCAACCCACCGAGCAGCTCGGCAAGCTCCTCTCGGCTGTGGACGTTCAGTTTTTTATACGCCTTTCTGAGATAATAGTTCACCGTATTGACGGTAACGCCGGTATCCTCGGCGATCTGCTTTACGGTCATGCCGTCGGCATATTTCAGGACCGTCTCGTTTTCCTTTACGGAAAGTCCGTAGGCACGAAGCGGCCCCTCGCAGGTGTGGACGTTAATGGTCGGCTTATTCTCCGGCTCCTTGCCGTGAAGAAGCCATTCGTAGTCGCAATCAAACTCAAGCGCGATCAACTTGGCAAGGGCAGGCTTGATGCTTTCGGGACGTGCCTTGGCGTTGCCCGTCAGCAGAAGAACGTACTGCGGTGTCACGCTGATCCGCCGTGCAAATTCTGCCTTGCTGATCTGTCTCTCTTCAATAATCCGGTTTAATCT
>JAZNQA010000061.1:0-6829 GCA_045589915.1 Candidatus Enterenecus sp. | reverse complement strand
AATGTAGGTTGTACAATGATGTGTGACAAAACAAAATAAAGAAAGCGAATAGGGCAGACCTGTGGTACGGTTGAGTTGCAAAGACAAAACCGAAAGGTAGGTGCGACCCTATTCGCCATGAACAAGATAACACAGACAATGCGGTATCGGCAAGCTCTAATTCATTACGCCCAAAAGCATGGTGTCACCAAAGCGGCCATCCGTTACAATACGAACCGTCAGTATATTTACCGCTGGCTCAAGCGTTACGACGGGACTTTGCAGTCTCTGGCAGACCGATCACACCGCCCGCACAGCCATCCCAATCAGCATACACCGGAAGAGACGAAGCTCATTCTGAATATGCTCAGACGCAACAAGAACACCGGCTTAGTGGTGTTTTGGGTGAAGCTGCGCCAGCAGGGATACACCAGATCTATCTCCGGTCTGTATCGGTTTCTTCGCCGAAGGAACCAACTGGCGGTAAAGCTGCCAAATCCGAAGTATGTGCCAAAGCCATATGAAAAGATGCAATATCCCGGCCAGCGAGTCCAAATTGATGTGAAATTTGTTCCGGAAGTATGTATTGTGGGACAGGAACCGGGCACAAAGTGGTATCAGTACACCTTCATTGATGAGTACAGCCGGTTTCGCTATCTGGAAGCCTTCGAGGAACACAGCACATATTCCTCCATGCTGTTTCTTCAGCATGTCGTGAAGCGCTTTCCATATGCCATCGAGTGTGTGCAGACTGACAATGGCACTGAATTTACCAAAAGGCTGCTGCCAAAGGGTGGGGATACCCCAACAGCTTTCGAAGCCGAGCTGCAGCGCCTTGGTATCTGCCACAAGCTGATCAAGCCTTACACGCCCAGACACAACGGCAAGGTTGAACGCAGCCACCGTAAAGACAACGAAGAATTCTATGCTTCCCATCGTTTCTACTCATTCCAGGACTTTCAGAACCAGCTGGCCATCCGGGAGCGTGCCTACAATCACTTCCCCATGCGTCCCCTCTCCTGGCGCTCCCCAAAACAGGTGCTATCCCAGTTCGCTCTTGTGTAACACATCATTGACAAACCTACAGGAAAATGCAAAATAAATTGGGACAAACCCTTGACAAATGGAGGAAATCAGATATAATGACTTAGTCTGCCGCATTATGCGTGCGGCCAACATCCTTGCCTCTGCGGAGCAGAGGCCATATGTCCATAAGGAGGTGCACAAAATATGGCAAAAGTGACCGGCAACTACGAGGTGCTCTACATCCTGAACCCCACCCTGGGCGAGGAGGAGACTGCTGCTCTGGTGGCTAAGTTCAAGGAGCTGGCTGAGAGCCGTGGCACTGTCACCGAGGTGGATGAGTGGGGCAAGCGCAAGCTGGCTTATCTCATCAACGACCTGGATGAGGGCTACTATGTTCTGATGACCTTTACCGCCGACCCCGCTTTCCCCGCTGAGCTGGACCGTCTGATGCGGATCAACACCGGCGTGATGCGTTCCATCATCGTCAGCAAGGAAGCCTGAGGGAGGATGCGCAAATGCTGAATCGTATCATTCTCATGGGTCGCCTGACCCGCGATCCCGAACTCCGTCATACCCAGAGCGGCACGCCTGTGGCGTCCTTCTCTCTGGCCGTGGATCGGGATTTCAAGAGCCGTGACGGCGGCGAGCGTGCCACCGATTTCATTGACATCGTGGCATGGCGCAACACGGCAGAATTCGTTTCCAAGTACTTCGCCAAGGGCCGTATGGCCGTGGTGGAGGGCCGCCTCCAGATCCGTGACTGGACGGACCGTGACGGCGGCAAGCGCCGCTCCGCTGAAGTGGTTGCCGACAATGTCTATTTCGGTGACTCCCGGCGTGACGGCGACAGCGGCGGCAGCTTTGCCCGCCCCGCTGCTCCCGCTCCCGTCGATTACGGCATGCCTTCCGGCGGCGATCAGTTCGCCGAGCTGGCCGATGACGACGGCGATTTACCCTTCTGATTGAAGGAGTCCAAATAAGGAGGTCTGCCATTATGGCTATGGATAATGTGAAGCCCCGCGGCAATCGTAAGCGCCGCAAGGTCTGCGCGTTCTGCGTGGACAAGGTGGAGTGCATTGACTATAAGGACGCTGCCAAGCTGAAGCGTTACCTGTCCGAGCGCTCCAAGATCCTGCCCCGCCGCACCACCGGCACCTGCGCTATGCATCAGCGTCAGCTGACCGACGCTATCAAGCGTGCCCGTCACGTCGCTCTGCTGCCCTACGTGACCGACTAAAAAATCAAAAAAACACCCTCGGCTGTGAAGCCGGGGGTGTTTTTGCGTCTGGAGGGAAAGCAAAGCCCGTTGCGTAAAGATGAAAAGTGAAGTGAAATATCCTGCGGATGTGAAATCATGATCTGCGATCATGGTGAAATTGGATGCTGGCGCATCCAGTGAAATGAAATAAATCCCCACACGCCCGCAGGCATTTCACACGCCGTAGGCGTATTTCACGCACGAAGTGCATTTCACAAATCCGACAGGATTTATTTCGTTAAAAAGAAACGACCTTTGTCTACCTGACAAAGGTCGTTTCTTTTTTGGTGGACGGTACAGGACTCGAACCTGTGACCCCCTGCACGTCAAGCAGGTGCTCATACCAGCTGAGCTAACCGTCCGTTTCACAACGGCGAATGCTATTATAGCGAACAGGGCCGCACTTGTCAAGGGTTTTCTTTCGTGATATACTGAAAAAAATATAATTTGTTCGGAAGTGGAGGAAATGCCATGAAATATGCGCTCATCACGGGAGGCTCCAGAGGCATCGGAGCCGCCACCGCACGGGAATTCGCCCGCCGGGGCTGGGGCGTGGCGGTCAATTACCGCAGCCGCCGGGAAGAAGCGGAGCGGCTGGCGGACGAGCTGGCCGCCATGGGCGTGCCCGCCATGACGGTGCAGGCCGATGTGTCCGACCGGGAACAGGTGTCGAAAATGGTTGACAATGTGTTAGAAAAATTTTGTCAACTTGACATTTTGGTTTGCAATGCCGGTGTCTCCCACACGGGTCTGTTAAGCGACATGGACGAGGAGAGCTGGCGGCGCATCTTCGGGGTGAATGTGGACGGCGTACACCACTGCTGTCAGGCGGTGCTGCCCCATTTCATCCACCGGAAGGCGGGGAGCATCGTCACCGTATCCTCCATGTGGGGGCAAGTGGGCGGCTCCTGCGAGGTGGCCTATTCTGCCACCAAGGGTGCGGTGATCGCCTACACCAAGGCGCTGGCCAAGGAACTCGGCCCTTCCAAAATTCGGGTAAATTGCGTGGCTCCGGGGATGATTGACACCGAAATGAACGCCCATTTGTCCCCAGAAGATATGGTTGCCCTTGCCGATGAGACCCCGCTGGGACGGGTGGGGCGGCCGGAGGAGGTGGCCCGCACCATCGCCTTTTTGGCCTCGGACGAGGCATCCTTCCTCACCGGCCAGGTGGTGGCCCCCAACGGCGGCCTGGTGATCTGAGTGATTCCGTCATAATCCCCACAATGACTGTCCGTCAAGGGCGGTCATTGTGTATTTTTGTGGTTGACAATGAGGGGCGTGAGGGATATAATTGTCAACAACCTTGCAAGAACGGCCCTATGGCCGCTCTGTATTTTTAGGAGGTAAGAAAATGAAAAAGAAGAATCTTGTGGCTCTGGTCATGGCTTTTGCCATGTGTCTGGGCCTGCTGGCCGGCTGCTCCAAGTCCGGCGGCGAAGCAAGCCAGACTCCCGATGGTGAGGTCAGCCAGACCCCCGGCGGCGACACCGTTGCCTTCAAGCTGGGCGGCATCGGCCCCCTGACCGGCGACAACGCCATCTACGGTACTGCTGCCATGAACGGCGCCAAGATCGCCGTGGACGAGATCAACGCTCTGGGCGGTATGCAGTTCGAGTTCAAGACTGCCGACGATGTGTCCGACCCTGAGACTTCCGTCAACGCCTACAACAGCCTGATGGACTGGGGTATGCAGATCCTGGTAGGCACCGTGACCAGCGGCGCCTGCATCGCCGTTTCCGCCGAGATCTACGCTGACCGTGTGTTCGCCCTGACCCCCTCCGCCTCCTCCACCGACGTCACCGCCGGTAAGGACAATATGTATCAGGTGTGCTTCAGCGATCCCAACCAGGGCACCGGCTCCGCCGTGTACATGGCCAACAACATGCCCAACGCCAAGATCGCCGTGATCTACCGCAACGACGACGCCTATTCCCAGGGCATCCGCGACACCTTCGTGGCCGAGGCTGAGGCCAAGGGCCTGAACGTCGTGTATCAGGGCACCTTCACCAAGGATACCCAGACCGACTTCTCCGTCCAGCTCACCGCTGCCCAGTCCGCCGGTGCTGACCTGGTGTTCCTGCCCATCTACTATCAGCCCGCTTCCGTCATCCTGAATCAGGCCGACCAGATGGGCTACGCCCCCACCTTCTTCGGCGTGGACGGCATGGACGGCATCCTGACCATGGAGGGCTTTGACACCGCTCTGGCCGAGGGCGTCATGCTGCTGACTCCCTTCTCCGCCGACGCTGAGGATGAGCTGACCCAGAACTTCGTGGCCAAGTATCAGGAGCTGTACAACGAGGTCCCCAACCAGTTCGCTGCTGACGGCTACGACGCCGTGTACATCATCTACAACGCTCTGCAGGCTGCCGGCTGCACCGCCGATATGTCCGCTGAGGAGATCTGCGAGAAGCTCGTGGAGGTCATGCCCACCATCAGCTATGACGGTCTGACCGGTAAGGGTCTGACCTGGGCTGCCACCGGCGAGGTGTCCAAGGATCCTCTGGCCGTTGTCATCAAGGACGGCGTGTACGTCACCCCCTGAACCACAGAAAAATCGAAATGAACGAGATGCCCGTGGGGCCGCCGGAGTTTTTCGGCGGCCCATGGGTATCCGTGTTTCTATGGCGGTAACAGGGACAGCGCTGCAGCAAGGGGCCGTCCCTGTTTCTGCCATAGAGCAGTATGAATGAGAGGTGCGAGTTTATGGAATTTCTCTCCTATCTGATCAGCGGCATCAGCTTAGGAAGTGTATACGCCATCATCGCTCTGGGCTACACCATGGTGTACGGCATCGCAAAGATGCTCAACTTTGCCCACGGCGACGTCATCATGGTGGGTGGATACATTTCCTTCTGTGCGGCTTTTTATCTGGATCTGCCCGTTGTGGTGAGCCTGCTGCTGGCCATCCTGGTGTGTACCGTGCTGGGCGTGATCATCGAGGGGCTGGCATACCGGCCCCTGCGCAAGGCCACATCTCTGGCGGTGCTCATCACCGCCATCGGCGTCAGCTATTTTCTGCAAAATGCCGCCCTGCTCATCTGGGGCGCATCCCCCAAGGTGTACAGCCCCATCGTGGAGGGCCAGCTCAAGCTGTTCGGCGGCCGGCTGAACATCTCGTGGGTGACCATCCTCACCGTGGCGGTGTGTGTGGTCATCGCCGTGGTGCTCACCGCCTTTACCAATCACTCCAAGCTGGGCAAGGCCATGCGTGCCTGCTCCGAGGATAAGGGTGCAGCCCAGCTCATGGGCATCAATGTCAACCGCACCATTTCCCTCACCTTTGCCATCGGTTCGGCTCTGGCTGCGGTGGCGGGCGTGCTGCTGTGCTCCTTCTCTCCCACCCTGATGCCCACCACCGGCTCCATGCCCGGCATCAAGGCTTTCACCGCCGCTGTGTTTGGCGGCATCGGCTCCATTCCCGGTGCATTTTTGGGCGGTATCCTGCTGGGTATCATTGAATCTCTGGCCAAGGCGTACATTTCCACCCAGCTCTCCAACGCCATCCTGTTCGGCGTGCTGATCGTGGTGCTGCTGGTGCGTCCCTCCGGTCTGCTGGGCAAATATGTGCCCGAGAAAGTGTGAGGTGGGAAGCATGAAAAAACTTCGTGGTATGAAAAAGACCACCAAGGTGGATTTCGCCACTTACGCAGGCGTCATCGTCGCCTTTGCGGTGGTCATGGTGCTCCAGAGCATGGGTATGCTCACCCGCTCCCTGTCCGGTATGCTGGTGCCCATTTGCAGCTATATCGTCATGGCTGTGTCCCTCAACCTGACGGTGGGTATTCTGGGTGAGCTGTCTCTGGGTCACGCCGGTTTCATGAGCGTGGGTGCCTTCTCCGGCATCATCGCCGCCATGAGCCTCCAGTCCGCCATCCCCTCTGCCGCCGTCCGTCTGGCGGTGGCCATGGTGGTGGGCGCCATCTTTGCCGCCATCGCCGGCTTTATCGTGGGTATCCCCGTGCTGCGTCTGCGGGGCGACTATCTGGCCATCGTCACCCTGGCCTTCGGCGAGATCATCAAGGATCTCATCAACTGCCTGCTGGTGGGCTACGATTCCAATGGCCTGCACATCGCCTTCAACTTTGACGGCACCAAGACCATTGCCGACCTCGGCCTGAACGAGACTGGCGTGGCCATCATCAAGGGTGCCCAGGGCGCCACGGGCACCACCAAGATCGCCACCTTCACCGCCGGCTTCGTGCTGGTGATGATCGCCCTCATCGTGGTGCTCAATCTGGTGCGCAGCCGTGCCGGCCGTGCCATCCTCGCCATTCGTGACAACCGCATCGCCGCCGAAAGCGTGGGCATCAACGTCACCAAGTACAAGATGATGGCCTTTGTGACTTCCGCTGCTCTGGCCGGCGCCGCCGGTGCGCTGTACGGTATGAACTACTCCAACCTCGCCGCCAGCAAGTTTGACTTCAACACCTCCATTCTGGTTCTGGTGTTTGTGGTGCTGGGCGGTCTGGGGCGCATCTGGGGCTCCATCATCGCCGCCACCGTGCTCTACGTGCTGCCGGAGGCCCTGCGTGCCGTGGCCGACTACCGGATGCTGGTGTA
>JAZNQA010000060.1:0-1921 GCA_045589915.1 Candidatus Enterenecus sp. | reverse complement strand
TGATGCCGGGGCGCTCGACGTTGGTGGAGTCGGCCAGCAGGGCCAGCACGCCCTGGTTGCCCAGCTCGGCCAGGCGGGCCCGGTCGGTCATGCCGTCGGCGGAGCTGGGATCGCTCTTGAAGTCGCCGGTGAAGATCATCTTGCCCACGAGGGTGGTGATGCAGAAGGCCACCGCATCGGCGATGGAGTGGTTGACGTGGATGAACTCCACCGTGAAGCAGCCGGCCTTGACAATGTCACCGGGCTTGTGGGTGATGAGCTTGACCTTCTTGTCCAGGCCGTGCTCCTCCAGCTTCAGCTTGATGAGGCCGTTGGTCATGGCGGTGCCGTGAACGGGGCACTGAAGCTGCTGCATGGCATAGGGGATGGAGCCGATGTGGTCCTCGTGTCCGTGGGTGATGAAGAAACCTTTGAGCTTGTGCTCGTTGGCAGCGAGATAGCTAAAGTCGGGGATGACCAGATCCACGCCGTACATATCCTCGTCGGGGAAGGCCACGCCGCAGTCGATAACGATCATGTCCTTGCCATACTCCAGCACGGTACAGTTTTTGCCGATCTCATCCAGACCGCCCAGAGGAATAATTTTCAGTTTTTCAGCCAATTTAGTTGGTAACTCCTTTCAAAAAGTGGCGCAAAAGTGGTTTTGCGCATAAATCGGAAGCGGCCAGCGCCATCCCCTTTGACCCTGTATCGTCTGGTAGATGGTCTCTCTGCCCGCAAATTTCGTTTGCGTTTTTCTGTTTTTCTCTGCCCGGGTCTGCCCACCCCGGCGCACGCTGATGATAGTATAGCACACTTTGCACAAAAAGTATACTGAATTTTTTGTGAACCCGGCAGAGCCGGGGGCCAATTCGTCCTTTGGTGCGGTGGGGGTATGAACGCCATTGGGCCCGCTCGGCGTATTGGAACAGACAAAGGCTTCTCCTTGAGGAGAAGCTGTCAGCGAAGCTGACTGATGAGGTGTACGCCGCCGAAGGCGGCGGTTACCGCAGTACGAATTCGCCGAAGTGCGACAAAAGAAGGAACTGCCTGCTGCCCACCTCATCAGTCATGGAATCGCTGTTGCGATCCCATGACAGCTTCCCCTCAAGGGGAAGCCTTTGGCGGAAACTTTCACGTTTTCTATAAAAGATGTTGCGTTATCCTTTACAAAATGCTATAATGTAGGGTACTATGGATAACAATGGGTAAAAATACCCTGTTGATGGAGGTGGGCGTATGAATCGCAAGCTGGGCAGGCTGCTGGAGCCGGGGCTGGATCTGTTTTTTATTGTGATGCTGATTTTTGCGGCGGCATCGCGGGCTGCCGGGGGAGCCGGGCTGGCTGTCACGGAGCTGATGGCCACGGGCGCACTCTATGCCTACTACCGCTACAGCAAGCTCAAGCGCCGCCGGGAGCTGGAGGCCTTCATCCAGTCCACCACCAACACCCTGGGCACCACCGACGGCGGCAAGACCCCCTTCCCCATGGCTCTGGTGCGCATGGGCGACGGGGCCATGATCTGGGCCAACGACGGCTTCGTGAACCTCAGCGGCTTCCGGGACCGGATGCATGAGCAGCAGATCACCGATCTGATCCCCGAATTCAAGATGGACTGGCTGGTGTCCGGCAAGCGGGAGTACCCCACCGATGTGACCGTGAACGGCCGCCGCTACCGGATCTTCGGCTCCGCCATCCATGCCGATGACACCTACGGCACCATGCTGGCAGCCCTGTATTTCACCGATCTGACGGACCTGTACCAGATCCGGGACGAATATATCCGCTCCCGGCCCGTTGTTTCCATCATCCTCATCGACAACTACGAGGAGTTGACCAAAAAGCTCAGCGAATGCGCACCTCCAACCTCAACGCCAGCCTCAACGAGGCCATCACCGCCTGGGCGGAGGATTACCACGGCCTCCTGCGGCGGATGGAGCG
>JAZNQA010000059.1:0-4961 GCA_045589915.1 Candidatus Enterenecus sp. | reverse complement strand
CTTGGCCTCCGACTTCACGAAGAAATGTGCGGCCCGTATTTTTATAAAAAATAATTCTCTGGACTTTTAAAACTTTTCGGATATAATTGCTGTTACCAAAAAGAAAGGTGGCAGTGATATGTCAAGAGAAGAATTGCAAGAAGAAATACGGTTTTTATATGGACTTTGGTACAGATACTTTGACCTCTTTGCTTTTCTAAAAAAGAACAAACGTGGTTTAGAGTTGATACTAAAACTCTGAGAAAAACAAAATGAACTTTTACGGCTTATTGACTTTGCAAAAGACCAACTTTGAGTTGGCATCTAAATAGTTCGGAACAGTCAAACTAACCAACCCAAAATGGTTGGTTTTTTGTTTGGTGGGGAGTGGGGGTGAAGAATGCAGAGTGCAGGAATGCACAATGCAGAATGGATGACCACACCCCGTAGGGCAAGGGCTCTGCCCTTGCCGTATTTGCGGGCCGATGTGGGCATCGGCCCCTACGGAGCATCCACAGGTTTGCCGCAGGGGTATACCCCCATAGCCTCCCCTTGAGGGGAGGTGCCCCGAAGGGGCGGAGAGGTGAAGAAGCGGGCGGCTCTGGGACCCGCCCCTACGGCGCACCCGAAGGTTTGCCCGTAGGGGCGCACCTATGTGTGCGCCCTTCACAAGCCTCCCCTGTGTAAGGGGAGGTGGCTCCGCAGGAGCCGGAGGGGGTGTGTGTTGACAGACAATCCCCCAGTCATGGCTGCGCCATGCCAGCCCCCTTTACACAAGGGGGCCAAAGGCTACGCCAGACCACCCACAACACCTGTGGAGACCGCCGCCCTCGGCGGTCTTTGCGGGCGGCTCTGGGAGCCGCCCCTACGGCGTGCCCGAAGGTTTGCCCGTAGGGGCGCACCTGTGTGTGCGCCCGAATACACCTCATCCGTCTGCCCTGCGGGCAGCCACCTTCCCCCAAGGGGAAGGCTATTAGGCTTCCCCTCCGGGGAAGCTGTCGAGCGCAGCGAGACTGATGAGGGAGGACGGGAAAGCACCTCTCAGTCAGCCTTACGGCTGACAGCGCTCCTCAAGGAGAGCCTTTTTAGCCTCCCCTGGAGGGGAGGTGCCGAGCGCAGCGAGGCGGAGAGGTGTCCAATGGGCCGCCGAGGGCGGCCCGTTCAGAAAACTAAAACGCAGCGGCTGACCATCGGGTCAGCCGCTGCCTTGTTTCCTGTCAGCAATCCACGGTGATGTTGTCGGTGCCGTGGGCCTCAAATTCGTCGATGTAGGCGTCGATGCGCTGGGTGAGCTCCTCTAAGTTGCTCTCGTCAATGGGCACGTCGTCCATGTCCCGGCGGGCCAGATCTTCCGCCAGAATCTCAAAAAACACGTTGTTTTCGTACTCCATGATGGCCTCGTGAATGCCGCCCTCGGCAAAGGCGCGGGAGGGGATGATCTCCCCCTCGTACACCTCGGCCAGCGTGGGCATACCCTCCCGCACCGCACGGGTGAACAGGAGGCTCTCCACCTCGTCATAATCCTTGAACCGATCCTCTCCACGGGTGGAGTTCAGGATCCAGTTTCCGATGTACACCAGATCCAGCAGACGACGAAATTGCTTTTGGGTCAGCTCCAGTTCCATGGTCAGAACCTCCTTCTTGAGCCGGAATCGCACTCTATTTTATACATTGCAGCCCCGCCTTGTCAATGGTCATACTTGGCTGCGCCCGTTCATATAGTCAGGTAGTCTTGACTGACGGAGCGTGATAAGCATGGAATACAAGGGGGAGAACAAAATCAGCCTGCGGGGGGAGCTGGCGGCGGCGCCAATCCTGTCCCACAGCAATCACGGCGTGGACTATTACACCGCCCCGCTGCGGGTGCCCCGCCTGTCCGGGGTGGAGGATGAGCTCAATCTGGTGGTGTCCTCACCGGTGTCGACGTTGTGGCAGCCGGGGCGATGGCTGGAAGTGGAGGGAGAGGTGCGCTCCTACAACAACCGCACCGGGGTGGGCAGCCGGCTGGTGATCACCGTGCTGGCACGGGCCGTCCGGGAAGGGTCGCCCGGGGAGGGGGAAAACCGATTGATCCTGTCCGGCGTGCTGTGCAAGCCGCCGATTCGCCGCCGCACCCCACTGGGACGGGAGATCTGCGACCTGCTGCTGGCGGTGAACCGTCCCTACGGGCGGGCCGACTACCTGCCCTGCATCGCATGGGGCTCGCTGGCCGCTCTGTGCGGCGACAAGGGCGTGGGGGACTGCCTGCGGCTGGAGGGGCGGCTCCAGAGCCGCCGCTACCGCAAGGTGGTGGACGGCGTGGAGCAAAGCCGCACCGCCTACGAGGTGTCGGTGATGAATTTGCTGCCCGACGAGGAAGCATCTCAGCCGTAGGTACGGTCACACACCTGACGGATCTTCTCCCGAATACCCCGCAGATCCACAAAGGTCTCCGGCTTCTTGGACGGGTCACGGAGGAGGGCGGCGGGGTGGTAGATGGCGGTGATGTGGGCGTCTCCACGGCGGAACCATTGCCCGTGCTCCTGCGTGATCTTGAAGTCCTCACGGATGAGCCGGGTGGCGGCCACACGGCCCAGGCAGATGATGACCTTGGGGCGGATCAGGGCGATCTGTTCCTCCAGATAGCCGATGCAGGCGTCCTGCTCGGTGTTGAGGGGGTCACGATTTTGCGGAGGGCGGCACTTGACGATGTTGGCGATGTAGAAGTTGCGGCTGCGCTCCAGCCCGATGAGGGAGAGCATATCGTCCAGAAGCTGACCTGCCCGCCCCACAAAGGGTTCGCCCTGCAAGTCTTCGTGCTCGCCGGGGCCCTCCCCTACGAACAGGACCTCGGCATCCCGCTGACCTGCACCGAACACCACATGAGTTCTGGTATCAGCCAGCGCACATTTCCGGCAGCCGCCGCAGCGCTGCTCCAGCTCGTCCCAAGCGGACATAAACATCCCTCCACGGATGGAATTTATCCTATTATATCACAAAAAACGATAGGGGAACAGCCATTTCTTGTGAGGGTGGAAAACCACGCCCACCTGTGGTATGATGATAAAAACCACAACGCAGGGGGGATGGATGTGCCCACACGCATCTGCTATATTTTTGGGTCAGGACGGTACGGAGCGGAATGGCCGAAGCTGGGGGCTGATGACCTCATCATTGCCGCCGACGGCGGGTACAGGGCGCTGGAGGCCCACGGCGTCACCCCACATCTGCTGGTGGGGGACTTCGATTCGCTGGGCTATGTGCCCGACCATCCTCAAATCGTCCGCCATCCCGTGATGAAGGACGAGACGGACACCGCCCTGGCCATAGCCGAGGGGCGTCGGCGGGGCTGCGGAGAATTCCGCATCTATGGCGGCATGGGCGGACGGCTGGATCACACGCTGGCCAACCTCCAGCTCCTGTGCGGGCTGGTCCTTCGGGGAGAGCGGGGCTTTCTTGTGGGGGAGGATATGACGGCCACCGTCATTACGGCGGGGCGGCTGGATTTTCCGGCGGAGTGCAGCGGCACGCTGTCGGTATTTGCCGTGGGCGGCCCGGCGGAGGGTGTGACCCTCACGGGGCTGAAATATTCCCTGCACGGGGCTGTTCTCACCTGCGATGTCCCCCTGGGCGTGAGCAATGAATTTACCGGCGAACCTGCCTGCGTTGCGGTGGAGCGGGGTGCGCTGGCGGTGCTGTGGCGGTCTGAGCCCCACATTCCCTTGCCGAAATGGACAAAAACCAGCCGATGACAGTCGGCTGGTTTTCTATTTGCCCAAAAATCGGAAAGAAGGATAGACAAACGGAGAAAATGTATGTAAAATGTAAAAGACGTGTCCCCATTGGGACAAGCCTGTTTGATCTTAGAGAAACAAAGAGAGGGGAACCTATGACAATCTCATTATCGGACTTCCTTTCCCAGCTTACATCCAATCCGGTGCTGGCCATCACGGTGCTGCTCACGCTGGGTGTCATTCTGGTGAACGGCTGGACGGATGCGCCCAACGCCATTGCCACCTGCGTGTCCACCAAGTCCATGTCGCCCAGAGCGGCCATTCTCATGGCGGCGGTGTTCAACTTCTTCGGCGTGCTGGTGATGACCATGGTCAATGCCAGCGTGGCCGCCACCATTTATAAGATGGTGGACTTCGGCGGCAGCTCCGGCGATGCGCTGGTGGCGCTGTGTGCGGCGCTGTTCGCCATCGTGGTGTGGGCCACCGCTGCGTGGTGGTTCGGCATCCCCACCAGTGAGAGCCACGCCCTCATCGCCGGAATCTCCGGCGCAGCCATCGCCCTCCACGGCGGTCTGGCCGGCATCAACGGCGGCGAGTGGATCAAGGTGGTGTACGGTCTGGGCCTGTCCACGGTGCTGGGCTTCGGCGTGGGCTGGATCGTGGTGAAGCTCATCGAGCTGATCTGCAAGGGCATCGACCGCCGCAGTACGCTGGGCTTCTTCCGGGGCGGACAGGTGGCCGGCGGCGCAGCCATGGCCTTCATGCACGGTGCGCAGGACGGCCAGAAGTTCATGGGCGTGTTCATGCTGGGCATCTTCCTGGCACAGGGCCAGAGCGACGTGACCAGCTTCCAGATTCCCATCTGGCTGATGATTCTGTGCAGCGCCGTGATGGGTCTGGGCACTTCCATCGGCGGCTACCGCATCATCAAGTCGGTGGGCATGGACATGGTCAAGCTGGAGAAGCATCAGGGCTTTGCCGCTGACATTGCGGCGGCGGGCTGCCTGCTGCTGTCCTCTCTGACCGGCATCCCGGTCTCCACCACCCATACCAAGACCACCGCCATTATGGGCGTGGGCGCTGCCCGCCGCCTGTCCAGCGTCAACTGGGGCGTGGTGCGGGAAATGGTGCTCACATGGGTGCTCACCTTCCCCGGCTGCGGTATCATCGGATTTTTGATGGCCAAGCTGTTTATGTGGCTGTTCTGACATGGAAAGGAGAATGAATCATGGCTAAAAAGGGTACTGATTACTATTTTGATACATTTAC
>JAZNQA010000058.1:0-18017 GCA_045589915.1 Candidatus Enterenecus sp. | reverse complement strand
CCGGAGCATTGGTTTTACAAGGAGTGGATCTGCGCCGCAGAGGAGAAGAACGCCCTCTACCTCCATTTCACCATGGAGGACAACCCCAGCCTGACGGCAAAGGTGCGGCGGAGATACCACCGGATGTTCCAGGGGGTGTTTTACCGCCGGTATGTGCTGGGCGAATGGGTGGCGGCGGAGGGGCTGGTATACGACTTCTTCGATGCGGAGCGGCTGCCCGCCGTGCCGGAGGGGGAGTTCGACTGCTGGCGCATTTCCTGCGACTACGGAACCAGAAATCCCGCCTCCTTCGGTCTGTGGGGACGGATGGGCGGGACGTGGTATCGGGTGGATGAGTATTACTACGATGCCCGAAAAGAGGGCGGTCAAAAGACGGACGGCGAGTATGAGGCGGCTCTGCGGAGGCTGGCGGGGGGACGGAGGATCGAGCAGGTCATCGTGGATCCGTCGGCGGCCAGCTTCATCGTGGCCCTGCGTCGGGCAGGGTGGACGGTGCGTGCGGCGGACAACCGGGTGCTGGAGGGCATTCGGCGCACGGCGGATGCCCTGCGGTCGGGCAGGGTGGTCATCTGTCGGGGATGCGCCGATGCCATTCGGGAGTTCGGCCTGTACTGCTGGAATGTCAAAGCGGGGGAGGACAAGGTCATCAAGCAGCATGACCACGCCATGGATGACATCCGATATTTTGTGATGAGTTTGGAACAGGAACAGCCCCTGGCGGCCACGGTGGTGGAGCGGCGGGGGTATTAGCGGCATAGGGGGTCGTCGAGGACGCCGACCCCTACAAATGGGTGTCAAGGGACACCTCTCCGGCATTTGCTGTGCAAATGCCACCTCCCCTCAAGGGGAGGCTTAAAAAGTTGGGGAAATACCCGAAAGGGGTTTCTATATGAATTCAGGAGTGAAAGGAGAAAGGAACGATGGAGATTTCTTTTGAGGGCATTGGTCAGGTAGCGGCCACCTTTGCCGTGGAGGAGGGCGTGAAGGCCGGTATGGCCGTGGCGCTCACCGGCGACGGCACTGTGGGTGTGGGCAGCGCCGGCACTGCCCCCTGCGGCGTGGTGCTCACCGCTGAGGGTGAGAGCGCTGCCGTGCAGGTGGGCGGCTTTGTGGAGGTGGCCTACACCGGCACCGCCCCTGCCATTGGCTGGGGCATGGTGGCTGTGGACGGTGCGGGCGGTATCAAAACCGTCACCACCGGCGGCATGAGCTGCCTCATCGTCCGTGTGGACACCGACGGCAAGACCGCCGTCATCAAGCTGTAAGGAGGAGAAAGAATATGGCTTATCAGTTCGAACATGTGAAGCTGGAAAAGGGTATGTACCATGAGGCGGGCCGTTCCTTCAGTCAGGTGCTGGAGAAGATGGACCCCTCTGAGCAGTACAAGGGCACCAGCCTGGAGGGTCTGGATGCCTTCCAGCGCCAGCTCAAGCGATTTGACATCAAGGTGAAGGGCGCAGGCTCCGACCTGGTGGACAAGTTTTTTGCCACCAGTCAGTCCGCCGTGCTCTTCCCTGAGTACATTGCCCGTGCGGTGAAGGTGGGCATGGAGGAGAGCAACATCCTCCCCGACATCACCGCCACCGAGACCCGCATCGAGGGTATGGACTACCGCTCCATCACCTCCGTGCCGGAGGACGAGAAGAAGCTCAAGCGTGTGGCCGAGGGCGCTGCCATTCCTCAGACCACCGTCAAGACCCAGGACAGTCTGGTGCAGCTCCACAAGCGCGGCCGTATGCTGGTGGCATCCTATGAGGCCATCCGCTTCCAGAAGCTGGACCTGTTTTCCGTCACCCTGCGCCAGATCGGCGCCCAGATCGGCCGTATGCATCTGGAGGATGCCATCAGCGTCATCATGAACGGCGACGGCAACGACAACGCCGCCAAGGTGGTGAACGTGGCACAGGCCGGTACCCTGACCTATGACGATCTGCTGGCCTTCTGGAACGGCTTTGAGCCCTACCAGATGAACACCCTGCTGGTGGGCCGCGACACCATGATGGCTCTGCACAAGATGAGCCAGATGCAGGATGCCGCCGCCGGTCTGGACTTCCACGGCACCGGCAAGCTCATCACCCCCATGGGTGCCAAGGTGCTGCGCTCCTCTGCTGTGCCCGCCGGTAAGATCATCGGTCTGGACAAGAACTATGCGCTGGAAATGGTGAAGGCCGGCGACGTGATGGTGGAGTACGACAAGCTCATCGACCGTCAGCTGGAGCGTGCTGCCATTACCACCATTTCCGGCTACGCCAAGATCTTCGAGGACGCCAGCCAGGTGCTGGCCATTTAAGCGGCAGGAGGGGGAGGACGATGGGACTTCTGAGAAAAAAGCGTGAGCCCGCCGCTGCCGGTACGGCTCAGCTGCGGGATGCGGGCAGACACCCATTTTCCGCCCTGGACGGCTATGTGCCCCTGCGCAGCGGCGAGATCGAGCTGTACCGGGCTATCCGGGAGGCGGTGCCGGTGGTGGATGCGGCGGTGTGCAAGCTGGTGCGGCTGTGCGGCGGTGTGTCTGTGCAGTGCCGTGACCGTGGTGCGCAGGAGGGGCTGGACCGCTTCCTGCGCACCGTGCCCACCGGCTGGGGGCAGCGGGGGTTGCAGTCCTTTCTGGACATCTATCTGGACTCCATGATCGTGTGCGGCAGAGCGGTGGGCGAGATCGTGCCCGACCGGGAGGGGCGGGAGGTGACCGCCCTGCTGTGCGGCAACGTGAAGCAGATCGAGATTCGGGAGGGGGACACCCCTCTGGACTTCACCCTGTGCGGCAGGGGGGAGGACGGCATCGTCCACCCCCTGCCCCGGCAGGAGCTGCTGCTCTTTACCCCCTTTATGCCGGAGACCGATGCGCCCTACGGCGTGTCCATGCTGCGCTCCATGCCCTTCATGGCGGAGATCCTGCTGAAGATCTTTCAGGCGGTGGGCGCAAACTGGGAGCGCACGGGCAATGTGCGCTTTGCCGTGGTGTGCAAGGGTGAGGACGGCGGCATGGCGGAAGAGCGGTGCCGCCGGGTGGCCAGAGAATGGTCGGCGGCCATGCAGGCCGGACGGGACGGCTGCCTGCGTGATTTCGTGGTGGCAGGGGATGTGGACATCCGTGCCATCGGTGCGGACGGTCAGATCCTGGACAGCGAGGTGCCGGTGCGCCAGATCTTGGAGCAGTTGGTGGCCAAGACGGGCATCCCGCCCTTCCTGCTGGGTCTGAGCTGGTCGTCCACCGAGCGCATGAGCAGCCAGCAGGCCGACATCCTCACCAGCGAGATCGCCGCCATTCGGCGCAGTCTGGAGCCGGTGGTGGAGCGCATCTGCGGGCTGTGGCTGAAGGTCCACGGGTTTGACAGCAGGGTAGAGGTCGTCTGGGACGATGTCAATCTCCAGGATGAGGAGGTACAGGCCAGAGCGGCGCTGTATCGTGCTCAGGCCGATGGCCTGAAGCAAGAGAGGAGCGAATGAGATGGATATCTGTAAGGAAGCGGCGGTGAAGGGTATCGGTCAGGCGGGCGAGGACGATCTGGCCCGCATCAACCGCCTTACCCGACGGGAAATGAGCGCAGAGGAGGTGTACACCTTCGCCGTCCGCCTGTGCGACAACGACATTGACCGTGATGGCGAGCGCTTCGGGGACGAGACTTTGGAGGAGCTGGGCGAGCTGTTCGTGGGGGTGTCCGGCGTGTTTGACCACCAGTGGTTGGCCAAGGGGCAGACCGCCCGCATCTACCGCACCGAAGTGGTGGAGGAGCCCGGCGTGGTCACCGAGGACGGCAGACCCTACCGCTATCTCAAGGGCTGGGCCTACATGATGCGCACCACGGACAACGAGGGTCTCATTGCTGAGATCGACGGCGGCATCAAGCGGGAGGTGAGCGTGGGCTGCGCTGTGGAGCAGGTGTTGTGCTCCCTGTGCGGCGAGGAGCTGTACCAGTGCGCCCACCAGAAGGGGGAGGCGTACAATGGCAGCGTGTGCCACGGTGTGCTCACCCATGCCACCGATGCCTATGAGTGGTCCTTTGTGGCGGTGCCTGCCCAGAAGAAGGCAGGGGTCATCAAAAGCGCCAAGCGGCTGGAGGACGAGGCCCGCATGGGCCGCCGCTATCTCAAGGGACTGCGCCGGGAGCTGGTGCGGCTGGCGGGTCTGGCCGAGCCTGAGGCGGAGCATGAGCTGCTCTGCCGTGTGGCGGAGCGGCTGGACGAGGACGAGCTGCTGGGGCTGACCAAGCTGTATCAGGGCAAGGTGGAGCGGATGCTGGGCACAATGACCCAGCTCAGTTACGGCGGGGATCGCAGTCCGGCTGACAAGGCGGACGGCGCATTTCTCATCTGAGGAGGGGAAGTATGACGCAACAGGTGCTGGAACTGCTGAAAAAGCTGCGTCCCTCCACCGAGGATGAGGGTGTGCTGGAACTGCTGTGCCGCACGGCGTGCAGCAGGCTGGACGGGCTTCTGGCCGAGGGCGTGAAGCCGGAGGACTGCGGCGACAGCTATCCGCTGGCGGCGGCGTGGCTGGCCATGGACTGGCTGGACAACATGGGGGACGGGGCGAACATCACTGCCCTGTCCGCCGGAGATCTGACGGTGCGTCGCAGCGACAGCGGTCAGGGCGGACGGAGCCGGCGTGCGCTGGAGCTGATGGCCCCCTACCTGCGGGACGAGGGGTTTGTGTTTCGAGGGGTGAGAGGATGACGGAGGCGTTTCGATGGGTCATCACCACCTATGGACAGGCGGCGGTGTGTTATGACAGAAAGGGACGGGAACGAAGCCGTGCCATGGCCATCGTACGGCCCATGACGGAGAAGGACTGGCAGGTGACTGCCGGAGCGCTGGGCAAATACCGCACGGATCGGTTCCTCTGCCTGGCGCAGCCCTATCTGGAAACCGGCCGCATGGGTGACGGCGGCTGGCTCACATGGGGCGGCAAGGACTATGAGGTGATGGCGGTGCAGCCCATCCATGTGTGCGGCCAGCTCACCCACCTGCGGATGGTTCTCCGCCCGGCAGAGGAGGGAGCGGTATGACAGGGGCACTGAATACGCTGCGCCGCAGGGTGACAGAGCTGCTGGAGCGCTATGAGCTCCATGCCGTGACCGCCATGGAGCCGGTGCGGCGCAGACGCTGGGAGGGTGCGGTGATCGCCGTATCCCTCAGCCGTGTGGTGTGCGAGGCGGGTGGCTTTCGGGACTATCTGGGGCTGTGTGCCCAGCCGGAAACGGGGACGGAAGCGGAACTGTACGGCAAGGCGGTGGAGCTGACGCTGGCGCTGGATGTCTATGCCCCCAGAGATGGAGGCGAGCGGGCCTGTCAGGAGACCATGGCGGTGATGGCCGAGGCGGTGGCCTGCCACGGTGCGGGCGGACTGCCCGTGCTGGAGCTGACGGCGGGACAGGTGGAGTTTCTGGAACAGGACGGCTTGTACCGCTTGCCGGTGAGCTGCCGCTGCAAGGGGTGGCTGGTGGCCCGAAGGGAGACCGGCGATACCTTGAAGGACATTGAAGTGAGGGGGAGAATGAGTTGAGCATGATCACACAGCAGGACAGATCGGGGGTGTATTCCTCTGACGGAGCTGCCGCAGCGGAACAGGCTGTGGCGGTGGTGGCAGCAGGCCCCGCCGATGGGGCGGACACTGTGTTCCGCTGGACCAATTACAGCCGGGCGATGAACGATGTGGGCCAGTGCGCACTGAGCGAGATGACCCGTCTGGCGCTGAGAAACGGTGCGCAGGTGGTGTACGGCATCGTGGCAGACGGGGACTATGCCGCCGCCTTTGAGCTGGTGGAGAGCGTGGAGCGTGCGGGTGTGGTGGTGTGCGACAGTACCCAGTCCGCCGTACAGCAGGCGCTGCGTGCCATGGTGGAGCGCTGCTCTGCCCAGCACAGGGAGCGCATCGCTGTGGTGTGCGGCGAGGATGGGGAGACGGCGGAGGAGCTGGTGAGCCGTGCCGCCCTGCTGAACAGCGAGCGCATGGTGCTGGTGGCGCCCGGCGGCGCTCTGTGCGCCGCCGCCGTGGCAGGTGCCATCGCCGCCGCAGTCGACCCCGCCATGCCGCTGAGCGGCGTGCAGTTGTCCGGCATCGAAAGCGTGGAGAGCGCTGCGGTGGACGGTCAACTGGACACGCTCGCCCAGGGCGGTGTCACCGCACTGGAGATGGTGGCGGGGATGTGCTGCGTGGTGCGTGGCATCACCACCCGCACCACCACCGATGGCGCTGCCGATGCCACATGGCGGGAGCTGACCACCATTCGTGTGGTGGACGAGGTGGTATCCGGCATCCGCAACAGTTTGCTCACCCGCTTTGCCCGTGCCAAAAACACGGCGCAGATCAGAGGCGCCATCCACAGTCAAGTGGTGATGGAGCTGGAGGATCGGGTGAGACGGGAGATCATCGGCGGCTACGATGACGTGGTGGTGGAGGCGGCGGCTGATGACGCCGCAGCCTGCCTGGTGGAGTTTGCCTTTACGGCAGTCCACGGGCTGAAGCGGATCTGGCTGTCTGCCCACATCACGGTGTAAGGAGGAGGCAGGATGAGCATTCAGATCAACGGATTGCCCACCAGCAGCGACATCTGGCTGGAGCTGGACGGACGGAAGGTGGCGGTGGTGCAGAGCTACCGCTGCAAGACCACACGGGATTCGCTGTCGGTGGAGGCCTTCGGTGAGGATGAGCCGGTGGCAACGGTGCAGGGACGGCAGCACCACGAGGTGGAGCTGAAGCGCCTGTACGCCACCGATGAGGCCATTGCAGATGGGCTGGATTTCTACGGCATGAAGGACTTTTCTCTGGTCATCTGCAAACCTGACCGCAAGGTCATCTACACCAACTGCCAGTGGAGCGGCATCGAGGAGGATGCCAAACTGCGGGAGATGGTGGTGGAGAAGCTGACGCTGGTGGCCCGCCGCCGCATGGAAAGCGGTGTGTGAGATGAGCAAGCCCAAGGAAACGCAGCCCTTCTGGGTGGGGGCTGAGCGGTGCAGGGTGGAAGAAGGCGAGCTGCGGCTGCTGTCCGCACGGGAGGTGCTGGAGGCCCGACGGGAGGGTGAGGCGCTGGCCCGTGATGGGCGGGAACAGGCGCTGTGCGCCAACGCCAGCCTGCTGGCACGGGCGCTGGAGCGAAAGGGCGAGCGGATATACTCCGACGGTCAGGCGGTGCTGGACAGCCTGCGGGTGGAGGACATCATCCGCCTGTCTGACCGATGGGCGCAGTTCAACAGGGCGTGGAACCCCTCGCCCCTGGATGGCAGGGAGGAGACGGAACGGCGAAAAAAAGCCTGGAGCACTCGCATTATGAGCGCCTTCAGTGGCGTGTGCTCCGTATGTTCGGCGCTCTTCCCACCGAGGAACGGGCACGGAACATGACCGACCGGGACTACCTCTGGTGTGCGCTCAATGCGGCGCTGGACCGGGAGGAGGAACTGGCCCGTCTGTGCCCCGATTGCCGCCGCAGGGTGGAAGAGAATGTCTGCCCGGTGTGCGGCACGGCTCAGGAGGGCTGGGGGGAGAACCCCACCTTCGACCTGGCACGATTTGAACGACTGAAAGGAGGCGGCGGCGCTTGATCGACCGGCTGGAAGAATTGTTGGACAGGGTGGAGGACACCGAGCGGGAACGGGAGCCTGCCCGAATGGATCCCGCCTTGACGCCGCTTGCGGACGCAGGGCAATCTCCCCCACGGCGGGAGTTGACATATATGGGGGCGGGTACCGGCCTGCCCCAACTGTACCGGCAGCTTGCCCGGACGGCGGAAGGGGAGCGGGCCGTCCGGGGAGCTGGGGTAACGGTGGTGCGGGAGGAGACTCCTGCACCCGCCGCACTGACGGCGGAGGGGCTGGATCTGGCCATGCGTCGGGACAGCCGCCGCTATGACAGCGGCATGACCATCTATTGAGAGGAGCGGGGTTATGATCCTTTCCCCCATGCAATTCAAAACATTTATCTGGCCCCACAATCCCAAGGTGTACGCCATGACCTTTCGGCGGAACATGGCGGTACACAAGATCCCCTTCGGGCGGCACCATCTCCAAAGTCTGGGGCAGACCCGACGGGTGCTTCGGGGTGAGGGCGAGTTCGTGGGCGAGGGTGCCTACAAGCAGTTCGGAGAGCTGGTCTCCCTGTTCTATGAGGAGACACCGGGGGTGCTGCTCCACCCGGTGTGGACGAGCACCAAGGCGTGGTTCGTGGGGTTGGAGCTTTTGCAGGAGCCCCGACGGGACTATGTGCGCTACTCCTTCGAATTCTGGGAGATGATCGGCGACGAGGATGTGTCCCTGAAGGTGGAGCAGGTGGGCGGCGGAGACGGCGGCTCTGATGAGGAGGGAGGCACCGACACCGGCATCGGCGTGGAGCAGCGCTGGTACACGGTGGTGCGGGGAGACACCCTGTGGGAGATCGCCCAGCGGTACGGCACCACGGTGACACGGCTGCTGCAGCTCAATCCCAACATCAGCAATCCCAACCTCATTCTGGTGGGACAGAGGGTGAGAGTGCAATGATGGAATGTTGGGTGATCTTAGGTAACGGGGAGCAGACCATCAAGCTGCCTGAGGCGGTGCAGTGGGAGTTCAGCTACGGCACAGGACTGCCCTGCGACAGCTTTTTTGTCCGCTGCCTGTGGTCGGGCGGACAGGAGCGGACGCTGTCCTCCGCAGCCCGGTTTCGGGCCAACTGGAAGGGGGAGCGGGTGTTCACCGGCGTGGTGGATGAGTTTGCCTGTATCTGCGGGGCGGACGGGATGTATCTGGAGGTGTCCGGTCGAGGGATGGCGGCGCTGCTGCTGGACAACGAGGCCATGCCCGTCCAGTACCAGAACGCCACCCGCAGCAACATCCTGGCCCGCCACGTGACCCCCTACGGCATTGAAACGGTGGGCGGAGGCAAGCTGCCTGCGGTGCGGGGCTTCACCGTGGGCAGCGGTGCCAGCGAGTGGAGCGTGCTGCACGAATACGCCTGCTATCATGGCGGCGTGGTGCCCCGCTTTGACCGGCTGGGGCGGCTGGTGCTGGACCCACATGAGGACCGCACCGTGCTTTGTATCGACGACACCACGCCCATCACCGGCTGGGAGTATCGGGAGGAGCGGTACGGCGTGCTCAGCCAGGTGGCGGTGCGCCGCCGCTCCGCCCAGTATGCCCAATGGGTGAAGGATGAGACGTTCATGGCGGAGGGCGGCTGCGCCCAGCGGGTGGTCACCGTGCCCAACACCATGAGCACGGCGGCCATGCGCTACTCGGCGGACTATCAGCTTCGGGCTGCCCGCAGCGGACGGGTGAGGCTGACGGTGACGGTGGCCGGAGGCTTTCTGGCTCAGCCGGGGCAGCTGGTGAGCATCAGCCTGCCCGACTTTGGAGCCAACGGCACCTATCGTGCCGCCCAGGTGGAGGTGGCCTGCGGCCCCAAGGGGCTGACCACCACGCTGGTGCTGGGCGAGCGGGACAGCATGATTTGAGAGGGGAGATGATGCCTATGTGGCTGAACGGACAGCAAAAACGACAGGTGGAACACAGCGAAGGACAGACGGGCACGGTGACGGTGGGCGGCCTGTTTCCGGCGGTGCAGCTGGACTGTGAGCGCCGGGAGGTGGAGGTATTTTCTCCCGCCGGCTATCACTGGACGCCCCAGGCCGACCAGCGTGTGGTGGTCATCCAGAACCGGGACGAGAATCCCTGCATCGTGGGTGCGCAGCAGACCGAGCAGTGGCCCCGGCAGGTGGACATCGGCGCCGGACGGCTGGAGCTCCACGGGCAGATCTATATCAACGGAGTGCCGCTGGACAGGTACATCCGTACGGTGATGGGAGGTTGACGCATGGGACTGCTGATGAGTGGCGGAGATTATGTGGCTCAGAGCGGCACCGTGGCCGCCGTGACCGGCGTTGCCGAGGTGCTCAATGAGGCGCAATTTCGGCTGACGGCCCGAAGGGGAAGCCTCCCCATGCTGCCCAGACTGGGCAGCCGGATGTATCTGCTGCGTGCGGAGAAGCCCTCTGCACGGCAGCGGATGGCGCGGTGGTATGCCGAGGAAGCGCTGGAGGAGCTTTCCGGGCTGATGGTGACCGATGCAACGGTGACCGAAGAAGGGGAGCGGCTTTGTGTGGCCGTGGAACTGAAGTGGCAGGGAGAACTGCTGACGGTAGAATGTGAGGCATGAAGATGATAACGATGGACGAGATCTATCAGCAGATGGCGGCGGAGTTTCAGGCACGAACCGGCCTGTCCACCGCCGGCTGCGGTGAATTGGCGGCACGGTTTTACGCCGTAGCCGCCCAGCTATACGGACTTTATGTGCAGGCGGACTGGCTTCGGCAGCAGTGCTTCCCCCAGACGGCCACCGGCGAACAGCTGGATCAGCACGCCCTGATGCGGGGTCTCACCCGTCAGGATGCGGTGAAGGCCACGGGCACGGTGCGCTTCTATCTGGACGGCAACCGCAGAGCGCAGACCGAGATCCCGGTGGGTACCGTGTGCATGACCACCGGCGGTCTGCAATTTGTCACCACCCAGCGAAGCGTGGTGACAGCCGGTGCGACCGAGGTGGATGTGCCGGTGCAGGCGGTGGAGGGCGGCGCTGCGGGCAACGTGTCGGGGGACACGGTGGTGTGCATGGCGGTGCCGCCGCTGGGCAGCTTTGCCTGCACCAATCCCGGCGCCATGTCCGGCGGACAGGAGGCCGAGAGCGATGAGGAGCTGCGGCAGCGGGTGCTGGCCAGCTATCAGCAGCTCTCCAATGGCGCCAACAGCGCCTATTACCGCCAGACCGCTCTGGCGGTGGACGGCGTGGCGGCGGTGGCGGGGCTGCCCCGCAATCGTGGCGTGGGCACGGTGGATGTGGTGGCGGCGTCCCAGAGCGGTATGCCGGAGGATGAGCTGCTGACCCAACTGAGCGAGCAGTTCCAGACTGTGCGGGAGATCGCTGTGGATGTGCAGGTGCTGCCCCCCACCCCCATGGCGGTGGATGTGTCGGTGACGCTGACCGCCAAGAGCGGAGCGGACTTTGCCCAGGTGGCAGCGGCGGCAGAGAGCGCCCTGCGGGGTTGGTTCAACGGTGAGCGGCTGGGCTGCCCGGTGCTGCGGGCAGAGCTCACTGCCCTGCTGTTCGGGGTGGAGGGCGTGGCCAACTGCGCCGTGATCCTGCCGGAGCAGGACATCCCCGCAGAGAGCGTCACCCTGCCTGTGCTGGGACAGCTCACCATCTCGGAAGGCTGAGAGGAGGGCGCACATGACGCATATACAGGCGCTCACGGAGCTGCTGCGTCCCTTGGGTGTGTATGATTTGCAGGAGGGTCGGGTCAATCTGGCCGAATTGCAGGCATATGCCGTCGGGTTGGATGCGGTGCTGAGTGAGCTGGAGGAGACCGAGCGTGAAATGCTGCTCTCCTCGGCAGAGGGGATCGGTCTGGCCAGTACGGAGGAGCTGCTGCCCTATGCCCCGGTCAGCCCCACATCGGAGCTGCGCCGGCAGGCGCTCACCGCTCTGCTGCGTGTGGACGGGGGCGGCTTTACGCTGGATGCCCTCAACGATGCCCTCAGCGGCTGCGGCATCCTTGCTCAGGTGCGTGAGACCGGGCAGCCCTGCTGCGTGGAGGTGTATTTTCCCGATACGACGGGGGTGCCCGAACACTTTGAGGAGCTGCGGGCCATCATCGAGGAGATCCTGCCCTGCCATCTGGGCATCACCTATGTGTTTCAATAAAAGCGTATAGCCATCACCGCCGCACCTGCTTGGTGCGGCGGTGAAATTTTTATAGAAAATCGCCAAAAAGACTTGACGGGATTTCGAAAGTATAGTACAATACAGACAGAAAGGAAGGGTGAGTCCCATGTACTGACAAGTACAGTCCCATCCGATGCAGATGGGCAAACGACATCCAAACTTTTGGTGATTGGGCACGCAAAGTGAACGGCAGTCTCGGCTCGTTCCAAACAGGCTTGAGTAAGCAGCGAACCTAAGGTCAACGGCCAAGGCAGAGTTTGCCGCAGGCGGTGCCGGTGAGGTTCATGGTTTGAAGAAACGGAGAGTAACGCAGTTCAGGCGGATCCCCAACACAACAAAGAAAGGAAAGAGGTATAGGCCATTGGAAAACCCGAACCAGAAGTAAGCCCCCAGCTGCGAGTGGGACAGCTGGGGGCTTGGTGTTTTTCGGGACAAAGCCGATGGGCTTTTTTGACTTGGGATCAGGGAACTTTTTGGCAGTTTTTTCGTCTAAAGAGGTAGATATGTAAAAAGGAGGTATCCCTCATGAAAAAACTGCTCACATTTTGTCTGCTTCTGGTTTTTGCCCTGTCCCTTGCAGGCTGCGGCGGACAGCCGGAGGATTCTGAGCCGTCCGCCGTCACCGGCAGAGATGAGCCGGACATCACCGTGGCGGACATCGTGGATCGCACCCGGACGGAACCTCTCGTCACCGCCGATGTGCTGGAGGGGTTCTGGCAGGATGAGGAGTACACTTACTACTTCGGCAGCCTCAAGAGCCACTACGTCATTGTCCATTACAGCGACGGTACCCAGGAGCCGGTGGGGGATGCTCTGCAGGCGGGCCGCATTACTCTGGCTGATCTGGAGCGGTTCGATATTGCTTTTTATCGGGAAGAAAAGGTGAACTGAGCAGATACCCACCGGATGGGCCGGTGGGTATCTGTTTTGATGCCCCCTCATGAGTTGACCTGCAACGCTCCCCCAGGTGTGGGCCGCCGGGGATCGGGCAAGAAATTGGAAAAGCGAGAATTAGGCATTGCAAAATAGGGAAACGTCCAGTATAATTACAAGTTGATAATGGAAGATTATCTGCTGCGCCATGTGGGGAAACTTGCAGACGCACGAATATATTCAGGGGTGAAAGCTATGTCAATGTTTACGAAGGATATTGGAATCGACCTCGGTACCGCCAGCGTACTGGTCTATGTGAAGGATAAGGGCATCGTGCTGCGGGAGCCCTCCGTGGTGGCGCTGGACAAGAACAGCGGCAAGCTGCTCAAGGTGGGCACCGAAGCCCAGCAGATGCTGGGCCGTACCCCCGGCAACATCGTGGCCATCCGTCCCCTCCGTGAGGGCGTCATCTCCGACTATGATATGACCGAGCGGATGCTCCGTGAGTTCATCCGCAAGGTGGCGCCTGTCCGCCTGTTCAAGCCCCGTGTGGTCATCTGCGTGCCCTCCGGCATCACCGAGGTGGAGGAGCGTGCCGTGATCGACGCCGGCATTCAGGCCGGTGCCCGCCGTGTGTACCTCATTGAGGAGCCACTGGCTGCCGCCATCGGCGCCGGGATCGACATCACCCAGCCTGACGGCCATATGGTGGTGGACATCGGCGGCGGTACTGCCGACGTGGCTGTCATCTCCCTGTCCGGCATCGTGGAGTCCGCCTCCATCAAGGTGGCCGGCGATGCCTTCAGCGAGGCCGTCATCAAGTACATCCGCAAGCGGCACAACGTCCTCATCGGCGACCGCACTGCGGAGGAGCTGAAGATCAAGATCGGCTGCGTGTTCCCCCGTCCTGAGGAGATCAGCATGGAGATCAAGGGCCGCTGCCTGATGACCGGCCTGCCCCGTGTGTTCACCGTCACCTCCAGCGAGATGATCGAGGCCTTTGAGGAGCCCTGCGCCCGCATTCTGGAGGCCGTCCACGGCGTTCTGGAGCGCACTCCCCCCGAGCTGGTGGCCGACATTTCCACCAACGGTATCGTGATGACCGGCGGCGGGTCTCTGGTCTGGGGCTTTGACAAGCTCATCGAGTCCCACACCGGCATCGAGACCTTCGTGGCCGACGATGCCATCTCCTGCGTGGCCCACGGTACCGGCAAGAGCCTGGACTGGGTCAACGAGATGCAGGACGGCACCATGAACATCTCCCGCAGCAAGCAGATGCTGTAATTTGAATGTGAAAACAGCCCTTCCGGCATCGCCGGAAGGGCTGTTTTGCTTGTGGCGGTGCGGGCCGATGAGGGCATCGGCCCCTACGGTATGTCTTGCGGGTCTTGCTGTAGGGGCGGGTCCCAGACCCGCCCGCAATTCAGCGTAGGGTGTGGCTTCCCGGACGCACCTGATATATCAGGGAAACCAATCGAGCAGCCGCTTTAACCGCTGGGGTTCATTATCCTCCGGGTGATCGAGAACATGGCGGAGCAGCTTGACCTGCATTTTGCCGATATTTGCCCCCGTGAAGCCCAGCGCTGCCAGCTCCCCGCCGGACAGGGCAAGCTGTCCCACGGTGGTGCAGGGACGCTGCGCCAGCACCCCCTCCAACGTGCAGGGCAGGCCCAGCGCTGCCGCCATGGCTGCCGCCGCTTCACAGGCGGGCTGACCGTATTGCGCCAAAGCGTGCCGCCAGCCCCGCTCATCGGCGGGAAGCCCGCTCCGCAGCAGAGCCAGTCCTCCGGCGATGGGGCGGCGCAGCCGGTTCTCCAGCCGCAGCCGTTGGGGTAAACTCTCGGTATCCCACAGCGCCACCAGCCCCGCCCAGCGGGGCAGCTTCTCTGGGGACAGTCGGGCAAGGGCGGCGGTGTCTCCGGCGGAAGCGCCGCCCAACCACGGGGTGAGCAGCCCCAGTCGGGCCATTTCGCCCACCCATTGGGGGCGGGGGGAGAGGAGGGTTTTCTCTACCTCCGCCCGCACCCGTTCCGCCGCCAGCCCTGCGGTGGAGGGGGCGTGGGCCAGCGCATCGGAAAGGGTGGGATGGAGGGTGAAGCCAAGCTGGGCAGCAAAGCGCAGCGCCCGAAACATCCGCAGGCGATCCTCTGCCAGCCGCACCGCCGGATCGCCCACGCAGCGCAGCACTCCGTCCCTGAGGTCGGCAAGACCACCGAACAGGTCGATGACCTGCCCCTGTTCATCCAGCGCCAGAGCATTTACGGTGAAGTCCCGTCGGGCCAGGTCCTGTTCCAGAGAGACCCCGAAGGTGATCTCATCGGGGTGCCGCCCATCGGAGTAGCCCCCCTCCCCCCGAAAGGGGGTGATTTCCACCACGCCGTCGGGGGTGGGCACGGTGACCGTGCCGTGGGCGCCGCCGGTGAGGATGGAGCGGGGGAACAGGGACAGGAGCTGATTGGGCGTGGCAGAGGTGGTCACATCCCAATCCTCCGGCACCTGACCCAGCAGCAGGTCACGCACGCCGCCCCCCACGGGATGGGCGGCATGTCCCGCAACCTGAAGCACACGGCAGCAGCGGGCCACATGGCGGGGCAGCGTGATCTTGTGTAGCATCATTTGTGACCCTCCTTTGCAAAAAACTGACTGTATGACCATAATGTTGAATTGACAGGAGAAAAAAATTTCAGTATAATAAATCAATTCTATGTTTAGTAAAATAGCGATAGTATGGCATCCGTTCTGATGCTTTCATTATATGGGGTATGTTTATGACAGTCAATAATATCCATGAGTATATCAAGCCCGGCAAACGGGCTCATCTGGTGGGCATCGGCGGCGTGTCCATGGCCTCCCTTGCGGAGGTGCTGCTGGGCAGCGGCCTGACCATCACCGGCTCCGACATTCGGGAGAGTGTCACGGTGCGCCACCTGCGGGACAAGGGCATCGGCGTCACCATCGGGCACCTGCCGGAGAACGTGCAGGGGGCTGACTGCGTCATCCGCACCGCCGCCGCCCATGACGACAACCCGGAGATCGCCGCCGCCATGGCAGCGGGCATCCCCGTGTTCGAGCGGGCGCAGGCATGGGGCGCCATTATGAAGGGGTATAAGAACGCCCTGTGCATTTCCGGCACCCACGGCAAGACCACGACCACCTCCATGTGTACCCACATCTTCATGGCGGCCCAGGCCGATCCCACCGTGATGATCGGCGGCACGCTGCCCCTGCTGGAGGCGGGCCATCGGGTGGGCCATGGGGACCTCATCATTCTGGAATCCTGCGAGTACTGCAACTCCTTCCTGTCCTTCTATCCCACGGTGGCGGTGATCCTGAACATCGAGGCCGACCATCTGGACTTCTTCAAGGATCTGGACGATGTGGAGCACTCCTTCCGTGCTTTTGCCGACCGTGTGCCTGAGAGCGGCATGATCGTGGCCAACTGCGAGGACGAGAACACCATGGCGGCGCTGGCAGGAGAAAAGCGCCCCATGCTCACCTTCGGCGTGGAGCAGGGCGATGTCCACGCAGCCAACCTGACGGTGAAGAACGGCTTTGCCACCTTCGATGTGATGTACCGTGGTCAGGTGTACGCCCATGTGGAGATGTCCGTGCCCGGTATGCACAACGTGAAAAACGCCATCGCCGCCGCTGCTGCCGCCATCGTGCTGGGCGTGCCCGGCTCGGCGGTGGAGCAGGGCCTGCGGGACTTCCGCCTGCCTGGCCGGCGGTTTGAGTACAAGGGCTCCTACAACGGCGCCGAGGTGTGTGACGATTACGCCCACCACCCCGGTGAGCTGGAGGTGCTGCTGGACACCGCCAAACAGCTCGATCATCAGCGGGTGGGGGGGGCCTTCCAGCCCCACACCTATACCCGCACCCACGAGCTGTTTGACGACTTCGTGAAGGTGCTGCACAAGCCCGATGTCACCCTGCTGGCCGAGATCTTTGCCGCCCGTGAGGACAATGACATCGGCATCTCCTCTAAGGATCTGGCCGACCGCATCCCAGGCTGCATCTATTGTGCCACGCTGGAGGATGTGACAGCACGCCTGAGGGAAATCGCCCAGCCCGGCGACCTGATCCTCACCGTGGGCGCAGGTGACATCTATCTGGCCGGCGAGGCGTTGGTGAAGCAGTAAATACCCGAATAGAACCCCGGACAGAAGGAGAGAGCTGTCCTGTGGGAAAAAGAGATGCTTGCAGCGCTTGGCTGCAGCGGGGAGAGAGTTATGAAAGTAAAAACTAAGATCGAAGTGCGAGAGGTGCTCACCAAGTCGGAGCTGCGCAAGTTTGTGGACTACCCCAACCAGCTCTACCGTGATGTGCCCCAGTTCGTGCCCGCCTTTTATGGGGACGACATGGCGGACTGGAACAAGAAAAAGAACCCGGCCTTCAGCTATTGCGACGCCAAGTGCTGGCTGGCATGGCGGGACGGTGAGATCGTGGGCCGCATCGGTGCCATCCTCAGCCACAAGGCCAACGAAAAGTGGGGCACCAATCGGATGCGCTTCACGCAGGTGGACTTCATCGACGATGAAGATGTGTCCGCCGCTCTGTTTGAAACGGTGGAGAACTGGGCACGGGAACAGGGCTGCGAGCAGGTGCACGGCCCTCTGGGCTTTACCGATATGGATCGGGAAGGTATGCTGGTAGAGGGCTTTGACCGCCGCAGTATGTTCATCACCTACTATAACCACCCCTACTACAACGACCATCTGGCCGCCCTGGGCTATGTGAAGGACGTGGACTGGATCGAGAACCTCATCACCGTCCCCCCCGCAGACGGGCAGCAGGCCAAGCGGCTGGCACGGATCTCCCAGCATGTTCTGAAGAAGGGCAACTATCACAAGGCGGAGGTGAAGAGCCGCCTGCAATACAAGCCCTACATCGAGAAGGTGTTCGAGCTGGCCAACAGAGCCTACTCTCACCTGTATGGCATGGTGGAGCTGAACGAGGAGCAGGTGAAGAAGTACGCCACCAAATTCATCCCCCTCATCGATCCTGAGCTGGCCTGCTTTGTCATGGACGAGAACGAGAAGATGATCGCCTTCGGCGTGAGTGCCCCCTCCATGGCCGAGGCCATGAAGAAGAGCCGTGGCCGTCTGTTCCCCACGGGCTGGGCCCGTGTGCTCCGCTCCCTGAAGCACAATGACACGGTGGATCTCTTTCTGGTGGCGGTGGATCCCGACCATCAGGGATCGGGTGTCAATGCCGTGCTGATGGAGCACGTGCTGCAGGGCGCCAACCGCAAGGGCATCAAGGTGGCCGAGACCGGCCCCATGCTGGAGAGCAACAGCAAGATCCAGGCCCAGTGGAAGCTGTTCGATCTGGAGCAGCACAAGCGCAGACGCTGCTACATCAAGGATCTGGTATAACGCAAAACGGCGGGAGGCCCCCCCGGCCTCCCGCCCTACCAGTTCTTTCCTCTCAAAAACCCCCCCTCTCGGGG
>JAZNQA010000057.1:0-13926 GCA_045589915.1 Candidatus Enterenecus sp. | reverse complement strand
ACACCATGCACGCCACCGAGGACGAGGCCCGTGCCGAGACTCACCAGATGCTGAACATCTACGCCGACTTCCTGGAGAACGTGCTGGCCATGCCCGTGGTCAAGGGCCGCAAGACCGAAAAGGAGAAGTTCAACGGCGCCGAGGAGACCTACACCGTTGAGTGCATGATGTACGACAAGAAGGCCCTCCAGTCCGGTACCAGCCACTACTTCGGTGACGGCTTCGCCAAGGCCTTCGACATCACCTTCGCCGGTTCCGACAACCAGCCCCACCACCCCCACCAGACCAGCTGGGGCGTGTCCACCGGTATGATTGGCGGCAACATCATGACCCACGGCGATGACAACGGTCTGGTTCTGCCCCCCAAGATCGCCCCCACTCAGATCATCGTCATCCCCGTGGCCCAGCACAAGGAGGGCGTCATCGCCGCCAACGAGGCGGTGATGGAGCGCCTGCGCAGGGCCGGCTTCCGGGTGAAGATGGACGCTTCGGACAACTCCCCCGGCTGGAAGTTCGCCGAGTACGAGATGAAGGGCGTGCCCCTCCGTCTGGAGCTGGGCCCCAAGGATATGGAGAAGAACCAGTGCGTGCTGGTGCGCCGTGACTCCGGCGAGAAGAGCTTCGTCTCTCTGGACAACATCGAGGAGACGGTGGCCCAGATGCTGGAGTCCATCCACGCCGGTCTGTACGCCAAGGCCAAGCGCAATCTGGAGGACAACACCTACGCCTGCGCCACGCTGGACGAGGTGAAGGAGAAGATGTCCGCTCAGGGCGGTTTCGCCAAGGCCATGTGGTGCGGCGAGCTGGACTGCGAGCTGAAGATGAAGGAAGATGCCGGAGTCACCTCCCGCTGCATCCCCTTCGAGCAGGAGCAGCTCAGCGACGTGTGCGCCTGCTGCGGCAAGCCCGCCAGGCACATGGTGTACTGGGGCGTGGCCTACTGATATTCCCAAACATGAAAATCCCCGTGTGTGATGCACCGCATCACATACGGGGATTTTGTTTAATCCAATTCGTCCGGCGCAAACGCCTCCACGGGCAGCAGACCGCTGAGGGCCACCTGCACCGGGTCGAAACCGCCCTGCGGCGCATAGGCCGCCGGACTTTGCAGCCGTCCCCCCGGCAGTTCCAGCCGCTGGGGCAGCGTCACCATCATGGTCACGCCCCGTCCCGGCGCAGTGTCCGCCATGAGATGGCCGCCGTGGAGCTGGGCAATGCGCTGCACCAGCGCCACACCCTGCCCCTCTGCCCCGCTCTGTTCGGGATCCACCAGTCGGGTGAGCACCTCAGGGGTCAGCCCCTCCCCGTCATCGCTGACGGTGAAGCACACCTTGTCCTCCCGCTGGGCCAGAGTGAAGCGCACCTGCTTGCCCGCCTTGGCAGCGTTGCTGATCAGCTCCAGCAGCATATGCTGGGTCAGGGCGGGATCCACATTGGCCAGCAGACTGTCCGCCGCCTGCCACCGGAACTCCACACCCGTCAGCGCCAGAATACTCTCGATACGGGGGCAAAGTTCCTCCGCCCAGCGCCCCAGATCGGTGATCTGGGGGAAGGCACGGATCTCATTCTCATCGGTGAGCCGATGGGCAAGCTCCATGCGGCTCACGGTGCGCAGCATCCGATAGATGCCCTGATTGACCATGGCCAGATAGCCACGCTCCTTGGGCCCCGTGGCCACACGCTCCAAAAGCTGGCTGGCCGCCGTGAGCTGGGCAAGCTGCACCCGCAGCTCCGCCGCTGTAGCCGCAGCCTGCGCCGCCAAAGATTCTCGATCCATCGTTCCGCCTCCCGTACATTGTCTGTCTCTATCCTATGCAGGATGGCCGTATTCCTCCCGTGGAAACATTTTCTGGTGCCTGGCACCCTCATTCTAACAGCTTTTCCCCTCTCCCGCAAGAGCAACGGGATTGCCGGGGAAAATTTTCGTCAGTTCCCGAACTTCTCGTCCAGCAGGGCGGCCACATCGACCATGGGGTTGGGCTGGTAGCCCTCCACCTCGCCCTCGTCCACCGCCTGAGCCAGCGCCGGATCCAGCGGCAGCTTGGCCAGCACGGGCAGGTCGAGCTGGGCGCCCAGAATGTCGATGGTGCTCTCACCGAAGATGGGATGCTCCTTGCCGCAGTCGGGGCACTTGAAATAGCTGTAATTCTCCACCAGGCCGAGCACGGGGATGTCCATCAGCTCGGCCATCTTCACCGCCTTGGTAACAATCATGGCCACCAGCGTCTGGGGGGCGGACACCACGATGGCGCCGTCCACCGGCAGGGACTGGAACACGGTGAGGGGCACATCACCCGTTCCGGGAGGCATATCCACGAACAGGTAGTCCAGGTCGCCCCAGATCACATCGGTCCAGAACTGCTGCACCGCACCGGCGATCACAGGCCCACGCCACACCACCGGGTCGGTCTCCCGCTCGGTGAGCAGGTTCAGGCTCATCAGCTCCACACCGCCCCGACTGACGGCGGGATAGATGCCGAAATCGCTGCCCTCTGCCCGCTGATGCACGCCGAAGGCCTTGGGCACGGAGGGGCCGGTGATGTCGGCATCCAGCACGCCCACCTTCTTGCCCCGTGCAGCCATGGCGGCGGCCAGCGTGCAGGTGACGGTGGACTTGCCCACGCCGCCCTTGCCGCTCACCACGGCAATGACCTTCTTGATGTTGGACAGCTCGTTGGCCGGCTTCAGCAGGCTCTCCGGCTCTTGACGCTCCCCGCAGCTTGCGGAGCAGCTGGAACAATCGTGACTGCAATCGCTCATGTCTGTAACTTCCTTTCGTTTGGGGGTTCCCAAAAATAATTTGAAAAATTTTCGTAAGATACCTTGACAGGCGAAGTATCTCGTGTTATCTTAACGGCGTAGCATACTTCATCTCACGAGGTATCTTGTCTGATACCGGAAAGGAGCACCCATGTCTATTTCAGCGGATACCCTGCGCGGCCATACAGACACCATTATTTTAACACAATTGATGCGTGGGGACAACTACGGTTACGAAATCAATAAGAATATCCTGCTGCGCACCGGCGGAGCCTACGGCTTCAAGGAGGCCACGCTGTACACCGCCTTCAAGCGGCTGGAGCAGAATGGACTGATCACTTCCTATTGGGGGGAGGACGGGCCCGGTGCCCGCCGCCGGTACTACGCCATCACCGAGGCGGGACGCAGGCAGTGGGAGGACAACCGTCGGGAATGGGAGAGCACCCGTGCCCTGCTGGATGCTTTGATTTCCATCGAGGAGGAATAAACGCATGGAAAATATCAGAATGAATCTGTATCAGGACGTGGCCGACAAGCTGTCCGCCGCACCTGAGAGCGCCGCCAAGTCAGAGCTTCTCGACGAGCTGACCGACAACCTGTACCAGCGCTATCTGGACATGGTGGCCGGCGGCATGGAGGAGCAGGCCGCCTATGAGCAGGCCATGGACGACCTGGGCGATGTGGAAGAGCTGGTGAGCTACCTCAACAGTCTGGAGCCAGACCAGCCCCTGCCCGACCCGGAGCAGGCGGGCAAGAAATCGGGCGGCCTCCAGTTGGACGGACTGCTGAAGGATGTGGAGGACATCGTGAAGGGCGCCCTGAGCCGTGCCAAGAGCGCCATTCGGGAGGTCAGGGACACCCTGAGCGAGAAGGGCGAAGCCGTTTGGAACGCCGCCGACAGCGCCAGGCAGTCTGCGGAGGAGGAGGGCCCCACCGGGGAGGAGGCTGCCCGCCCCAAGGGCTGGGAGTTTTCCGTGGGCTTTGATTCCGGCAAGGGCGAGTTCTTCGCCGGCGGCGCACCCAAGACCGAGGACGACAAGGACGTGGCCTACGGTCTGGGCTACGATAAGAACAAGGGCGGCTTCTACGCCCAGTGGGGCGAGTACAAGGGTCGTTACAGCCGCCCCGTGGAGGACGGGCCGGTGGACGCCGAGATGCTCAAGGGCATCGACGTGCAGACTGTCAGCGGCAACGTTACCATCCGCATGACCGAGGAGCCTGACGGCGACGTGGTCATCGACGGCAAGGAGGGCGATCTGGAAGTGCGCCGCTCTGACGACGGCGTGCTCACCATCCGTCAGGGCAGAACTGCCAGCGCCGCATTCTTCTTCGGCCGTGGTCTGTCCACCGCCGACGTGACCCTGTACCTGCCCTGCCGCCGCTGGGAGTTCCTGCGCATTGCTACCATCAGCGGCGATGTCACCGTGGACGGGGACAGCGAGGTGGGTCTGCTCACTGTCAAGACCACCAGCGGCGATCTGGGCGGCGGGCTGGCCCTCTGCCAGCAGTTGGACTTCAAGTCCATCAGCGGCGACATGACCTGGCGGGGCAACGTGGGGCAGCTCCAGAGCGGCACCACCAGCGGCGATGTGGAAGTTCGGGGTCGGCTGGGCAATGTCCAGACCGGCACCACCAGCGGCGACGTGGAGCTGGACGGCGATGTGGCCGGCCTGCACTGCACCAGCACCAGCGGCGATGTCACCGTCAAGACGGGCATCCTGCCTGAGCGCATGGAGCTGAGCTCCCGCTCCGGCGACTGCGTGGCCCACATCCCCGACTGCGGCCCCTTCACCGTCAGCTACCGCACGGTTAGCGGCAGCTTCCGCTCCGACTTCTTCCCCGGTTACAAGAGCGGCCGTGAGGATTCCCTGAACTATCACGAGGGCGGCCCCCTCTACCGCTTCACCAGCACCAGCGGCGACCTGCGCCTCAAGCATCTGTAATGTGATCTATTCGTAAGGAGAGAGTGATATGAGAAAACTGTTCCGCACCGAGGGCCCTGAGGCCAGGATCTGCGGCGTGTGCGGCGGCATCGCCCGATACCTGGGCGTTGACCCCACCATGACCCGTCTGGTGACCGCCCTGCTCATCATCCCCGGCGGCCTGTCCGTCTGGGCCTATGTCATCGCCGCCCTGGTCATCCCCAAGGAGAGCTGCGTGAGGTAAACAGCAAGCCCCCACCGGCGCTGCCGGTGGGGGCCTGTCCGTGCGGCCCGATGGGGGCATCGGGCCCTACGACGGTGTGCGGTGATGTATGGTAGGGGCGCACCTGTGTGTGCGCCCGCAAGCACCTCTCCGCCACGGCTGCGCCGTGCCGCCCCCCTCAAGGAACAGATACAGCCCACCGGCTTTGGCCGATGGGCTGCTGTTTTATCCGATAAATTCGTGGAGCAGGGAGCCTGCGGGCACGGCGGCGGGGTCGATGGGCTCGAAGTGGCGGAAGGCATCCACCAGCTCCAGCAGCTCGTGGTATCGCCGGTTCTCCTCCGGCACCACGGTCATGATGGGTCGGGCGCAGTTGACCATGACCGACACCTCGTAGGGCAGAGAGGAATCAAACAGGTAGTGGGCGGTATTCTTATAGGGGGATATGTACAGCTTCTCTCCCCGACGCACATTGGCCCACATATCCAGCGTACCCGCCGCATCGGTGCCACGGAAGTGGAAATCCCGCACGGTGCGGCGGGTGAGGCGCATCCATGTACCCTTGAAGCGCAGCTCCTCCCCCTCCAGCACGTTGCTGCGGGCGGAGATGTACAGCCGTGTGGCCTCCGGATGGCGGGCGGTGAGCTGGGTGTTCAGGGCGTGGATGCCCTCGAAGATGGCCACCTCGTCCCGCCCCAGCCGCAGGGTGCGCCCGTGGGCATGGCTGGTCTGGCTGGCAAACTCGAAGCGGGGGATCACGATCTCCTCCCCACGGGTGAGGCGGGCAAAGTGATCGTCCAGCAGGGCCAGGTTCATCATCTGGGGCGACTCATGATCCGGCGTGCCCTCCGGAGTGAGGGGCGGATCCTGAAGGGTACGGCCCACAAAGTAGTCGTCCATGGAAATGGTGTGGCTGCCAATGCCCCGCCGCTCCAGCTCCTGACGGATCTTGTGCGCCGTGGTGGTCTTGCCCGACCCGGAGGGGCCGGACAGCAGCACCACGGGACTGCGGCACAGGTTGCCGCAGATCACATCGGCGGCACAGGCCACCTTGCGCTCATACTGCCGGTCACATTCCTCCATGAAGCCCACCGGGTCACGGCGGACGGCATCGTTGATCTCCTGAAGCTGATAGGCCATGAAAACCTCCTTAGGCTCGCTTGAACTGTTTTTCCAACTGGGTGCGGGTGAGCTCGATGGCCACCGGCCGCCCATGGGGGCAATACTTCACCGACCCGGACATGACCATGGCCGCCACCTCCTGCAGCTCGGCGGCGCCGCTGCGCTGACCGCCCTTGATGGCGGCCTTGCAGGCCATGGTGTGGAGCAGCTCATCCCGTGCGGAGGCGGGGTCTGCCGAGCCGGTGACACGAATGCGGCGGGCCAGCTCCAGCAGCGCCCCCTCGATGTCTCCGGCGTCCAGATAGTCGGGGGCGGAGCGCACCGCAAGGGCAGAGCCGAACTCCTCCACCTCAAAGCCAAACCGTGCCAGCAGTTCGGTGCGTTCCACCAGCACCGCCCGTTCCTCCGGGGCGGGGGTAAAGGTGACGGGCACCAGCAGCTCCTGCACCATAGGCCGATAGTCCGCCGCCTTCAGCCGGTCGAAGTTGACTCGCTCGTGGGCGGCGTGCTTGTCGATGAGCAGTACCTTGTCCCCCTGCTCCACCATGATGTAGGTGCGGAACAGCTCGCCCCGAACCTGCCACGGCTCCTCCTCCACCTCCGGCTCAGGCTCCGGCATGGGGGCAGGGGCGGGAGCAGGCTGGGGTGCCGGTCGGGGTGCGGGCTGGGGGATGGGCTGGGGCTTGGGCTTGGGCGGGATGATGGGTGCGGGGGTGGGCTCCCCCTTTTCCTCCTTGGGCAGCACCGCCGCCCGCTGGAATACAGGCCGCTTCTCCTCCGCAGGAGCGGGAGCGGGACGCACCACGGGTGCGGGCTTGAGGGTAGGGGCGGTGACATCCCGCAGGGGGAGCTTCACCTGATTGGGGGTGACGGTGTCCACCTTGGGCTGGGCGGGGATGACCGCCTGAGGGCGGCTCTTGTCGCCGTCCAGTGCGGAAAGCACTGCATAATACACGGCGGAAAACACCTGCTGGTCGTTCTGGAATTTGACCTCGGTCTTGGTGGGGTGGACGTTCACATCCACCTCGTTTTTCTTGATGGTGAGGTGGAGCACGCAGCCGGGGAAGCGCCCCACCATGCGGCGGTTTTTGTAGGCTTCCTCCAGCGCCGCCATCATGATGCGGCTTTTCACATAGCGGCCGTTGACAAAGAAGTGCTGGTAGCTGCGGCTGCCACGACAGCAGGTGGGCAGGGACACGAAGCCGGATACGCTCATCCCCTGTCCGGAGCCGTTGACTTCCTTGAAGCCCAGAGCGATGTCCCGCCCCATGACGGCGTAGATGGCGCTTTTGAGCTGCCCGTCACCGGGGGTGAGCAGCTCCTGCCGTCCGTCCCGAATGAACTTGACGGACAGCTCCGGGTGGGACAGGGCGATGCGCTGCACATTGGCGAACACCGCTGCCCCCTCGGCGGCATCCTTTTTCATGAACTTCTGGCGTGCAGGGGTGTTGAAGAACAGGTCACGCACCACCATGGTGGTGCCGCAGGGGCAGCCTGCCTCCTCCTGCTCCACCACCTGACCGCCCTCCAGCGTCAGGGCGGTGCCCAGGGGGGCATCGGCGGTGCGGGTGAGCAGCTCCACACGGGACACGGCGGCGATGGCGGCCAGCGCCTCGCCACGGAAGCCCAGGGTGCCGATGGCCTCCAGATCGTACTCGGAAGAAATTTTGGAGGTGGCGTGGCGGAGGAAGGCGGTGGCGGCCTGATCGGCGGCAATGCCGCAGCCGTCATCGGTGACCCGAATGAGGGTCATGCCGCCGTTGGCGATCTCCACCGTGACGGCGGAGGCGCCGGCGTCGATGGCGTTTTCCATCAGCTCCTTGACCACGCTGGCGGGCCGCTCCACCACTTCGCCGGCGGCGATGAGGTCAGCCACATGGGGATCCAGTTGTTTGATGGTGGGCATACATGACCCTCCTAACTCTATGCTTATTCCACGTCTAACAGAATGGTGACGGGGCCGTCATTTTGGGAAAAGACCTGCATATCTGCCCCAAACTCGCCGTGCTCCACGGCAAAGCCCCGCTGGCGGCATTGCGCCATGAACCGCTCGTACAGGGGGATGGCCACATCGGGCTTGGCCGCGCCGGTGAAGCCGGGACGGCGGGATGAGGTGTCGGCATACAGGGTGAACTGGCTCACCACCAGCAGGGAGCCGCCCACGGTCTCCAGATTCAGGTTCATTTTGCCGTTGGCGTCCTCAAACACCCGCAGACCGCACACCTTGTCTGCCATTTTGTCGGCGGTGGCCTCCGTATCGGTGGGGGCGATGCCCAGCAGCACCAGAAAGCCCTGCCCGATCTCGCCGTTTACCGCTCCGTCAATGTCCACCCGGGCGTTTTTTACTCTGGTCACCACAGCTCGCATGGCGTTTCGCTCCTTTTCGACGATTTTCTCTCATTTTATAACAACAGGGGGATAAGTGCAAGGGGGGCGTGGAGGATGCCGCCCTCGGCGGCCTTTCCGGGCGGCTTCCGTATTGCAGTGTAGGGGCGCACCTGTGTGTGCGCCCGCAAGCACCTCTCCGTCACCGCCTGCGGCGGTCCCACCTCCCCTCAAGGGGAGGCTTGTGAGGCGGCGGGCAACACAAAAACACCCCTCCGGCGAGCCGGAGGGGTGTCACGTTTATCGGTCTTTCAGGCGAATATCCTCGCCATAGAAGGTCAGCTCCCGATACAGGCCGCCGATGCGGGAGGCGATCTGAGGGGTGTAGCGGGCGGCGATCTGCTCCATGGACAGGTTGGTGGAGATAATGGTGCGCTTGTCCGCCTGAATGCGGGCATTCACCACCTCATACAGGGTGGACTGCACCAACTGGGTGGTCAGCTCACTGCCCAGATCATCCAGAATGAGCAGGTCGCAACCCAGATAGCGGCGGGTATCGTCCCTCGCCTGCCGCTCCTCGTCTAGGTCACGGGTAAATTTTCGTGTCTCAAAGGCGGAAAACAGGTTGATGGCGGTGTCATACACCACGGAGTAGCCCCGCCCGGACACCTCACGGGCCACGCAGCCGGACAAGAAGGTTTTGCCCAGCCCCGTGCCGCCGGACAGCAGCAGGTTTTTCAGGGGATAGTTGGGGAACTGGCGGGCAAAGCCCTCACACACCGTCACCACCCGCTTCATATGCTCCCGTGGGGAACGGTTCTCCCCCTGCCAGAGCTGATCGCTGTACACGTCCAGCCGCAGACGGTCAAAGGACTGTTCCTCGGTAAGGTTGAGCAGGGCGGTGAGCTGGCGGAGCTGCTCCTGGGCACACAGCTCCCGCAGGCATTGGCACATCTGGGCCCCATGCCAGCCGGAATCGCCGCACAGAGCGCAGGCGGGCACATCGTCCAGCACATCTGCCTCATAGCCCAATCGGTGCAGCAGCTCCGCCCGTTCCACCTGAAGCGCCTCATTTTTGGTGCGGATGGCGGCAATCTCCGGCCCATCAGGCCGGATGGGCTTACCCGATGTAGCCAGTTCGGTGAGCTCCATCATGGTGCCCCGAATGGCACGGTCCAGCTCCCGCAGGCGGGGCTCCTGCCGGTAGAGCGCCTGCTCCAGATCGTACCGCTTCCGCTCCCGCATCTCACGGCGGCGCAGCAGTCGGGCTCCGGCCCGCTGCACGATACTCGGTTCATAGGACATGGGTGGTCATCCCCCTTTGTTCTGCTCCTCTAAGAATTGATCCAGCCAGTCGGCACTCTTCTGGATGCGCTCGCTGCTGGGCTGGCAGCTCCCCTGCTCCTGCTTGGCGGCGGGTCGGGCGGCGGCAGCGGGCTTGTCCCCCGCCTCCACCTGAGCCGGCGTGGTGTACCCCGCCTGATGCCACGACTGGAGGATCTTGTTCATGTACGGCCAGTTCATGCCGCCACGGCGGTATACCGTCCGCTCATAGGCCAGACGGATGAGCTCGTCGCTCACTCCCATCTCCGTCCAGCGGATGATGTACTCCCGCTCCCTTTCCACGGCGGGTCGGGGCTGGCTCACCCCCACAGCGGACAGGATGGCCCACTCACGGCCATCCACCTGCTGCTGGCGGCGCAGATAGTCCTCCGCCCCCTCCACGGTGTCCACCCCCAGCCGCTTCCAGCGGAAGGCCTCCTTGCGGATCTGGGGCATACGGGGGTAGACCCCCTCTGTCCGCCCCGCCTGGCGGCGGACGGTCTGGGTGACGTAGCCCGTGAGCATGAGGATGACCTCCACCGGCAGGGCCAAGTGATCGTAAATGGTGTACAGGCTGCGCAGGTCGGCATCGGAGAATTTGCGCCCCAACAGGCGCTCCATCTCCCGATAGAGCCCGTAAAAGGCACTCTCCCCCTCCAAAGCGGCCACAATGTCGCTCCGGCTGTATTCGGGTGGGTCGTCCACCCGCACCTCGGGCGCAGACTGCACAGGTTCCAGCTTGGATCCGTCCACCAGGCCCTGCTCTGCCAGACGGCGGTAGGCACGCTCCAGCCGCTCACGGGGCCAGTCCAGCCGCTCACCGGCGGAGGCCGTGTCCCCGCTGCGCTCCAGCAGCGCCAGATACAGCAGGGCGCAGTCCCCGTCCCTCAGCTCCACCACCCGTCGGGCTGCCTGGGCGGTCATGGATAAAATCTCATTGGGCAGCAGCAATGCGGACACGGCCTGCACCCCCTTTCCTGACGGTTTTTGTCGGACTTCTATTTTACATGATGATGGATGAAATGGCAATCGGAAAGTGAACGGTTTTGCCGCATCCCAATTCCACCATTTTTTGTTTTCTCTGTTGACAAAAGCGGATGACAATGATATATTGCATTTTGACAAAGAAAGTTGTCAAGTCGAAACCGTATGGATGGAGGTGCCCACATGGCGCTGCGCAACCGGCTGAAAGAGTACCGTGCCGCCCTTGGGGTGAACCAGCAGGAGCTGGGGCATCTGGCCGGTGTCTCCCGCCAGACCATCAGCCTCATCGAGCGGGGGGACTACTCCCCATCGGTGACGCTGGCGCTCAAGCTGGCAAAGATCTGCCATGCCAGAGTGGAGGACATATTTATCTTAGAGGAGGAAACCCAATGAAACCCATGAAAACCGACGAAATCAAGCAGGCCAACCGCAAGGCGCTGCCCAAATACATCCTCATCATGGTGGCCGCCTTTGTGCTTGGCGGCGGCATTGGCTTCTGCGGCGCTTACTTTGGCGCAGATCAGCTTCGGGGCGCCCTGAGCACCGCCCTCTCCTTCTTCACGGAGAAGGTGGCTCCGTGGCTGCTGCCGGTGTGTCTGGTGGCGGAGCTGGCGCTGTGCCTGCCGCCTTACTTCTCCGCAAAAAAGCTCTTTGCCGACTGGGACGGGGAAGATGAGGAGGTCTATCAGCGTATCGACCGCACCCTGTCCTCCGCCATGTTCGCCAACTCCATGTGCTTGCTGGTGGGATTGGTGCTGGCGGGTGTGGCCTATTGCTCCGGCCTGGAGCATCCGCTGATGCTGTTGATGTGCGGGGCGATGCTGCTCGTCATCCTGATCGTGTCGGTTCTCTTCCAGCAGAGAGTGGTGGACTTTGTGAAGCGGCTTTCCCCGGAGAAGAACGGCTCGGTGTACGACATCAAGTTCCAGCAGAAGTGGCTGGATAGCTGCGACGAGGCGGAGAAGCTCATGATCGGTCAGTGCGCACTTCAGGCGTATAAGGCCACCACCCTCACCTGCACGATCCTGTGGGTGGTACTCACCCTCACCGCCCTGTTCCTCGGCACCGGCCCGCTGCCCATTCTGGCGGTGGGCATCATCTGGGGCGTGAGCCAGTGGGCCTACTTCCGCACCGAGCGCAAGCTGAGCCGGCTGCGCTGACCCCTGCGGCATCAGGAGAAAGAAATCATGGACAACAAACTCATGCCCACGCCCATGTCCGTCCTCACCGCTCTCATCAGAGCGGCCGTCTACGTGCTTGTGTTTATCGGGATGCAGGTGGTGGTGCGCTCGGCGTTCTCCCTCATCATCGGCACCGCCGCTCAGAGGGGCGGCACACCCCTCTCCCCCGCCGAGCTGGATTCGGAGGTGATGCAGTACGCCCTCCACATCACCCTCATCGCCGGCGTGCTCACCCTGATCGTGCTGGCGGCAGCGTTTCTCCTGCGCCATCAGCATCCGCTGGCTGAGATGGGTCTGCTGCCCACCAAGTCCGCTGTGGTGGTTGCGGGAGCCGCCATCACCCCTGCGCTGTATGGGCTGGTCATCCTCGTGCTCGGCCTGCTCCCCGCAGCGTGGCTCACCGACTACAATCAGGCCAGCGCCAGCCTGTCAGACACCGGCATCCTCGCATTCCTCTCCACCGTCCTCCTCCCGCCGCTGGTGGAGGAGGTGGTCTTTCGTGGGCTGGTGCTGTCCCGTCTGCGTCAGGTGATGTCCGGCTGGCTGGCGGTCGTCCTGTCCGCCCTCGTGTTCGGGCTGTGCCACGGGCAGCCGGTGTGGATGGGCTACGCCTTCGTGCTGGGGCTGTTCTTCGGGTGGCTGACCCTGCGTGCCCGCTCCATCCTCCCTGCCATGGCGGCGCACTTCGTGTTTAACGCCATCGGTCATATCAGCGTACTGCTGGACGGCGTGGTGGAGCAGCCCGTCCTGCTGGCGGGGCTGTTCCTCATCTCACTCATCGCCTGTCTGCTCACCCGCAAGGGGCTGGCCCACCTGCTGCGCCGCTCCCCCAACCCTGCCCAGTAACATCCACAGGAGCTGAAGCCCATGAGCTTATTTGTCTGTCCCATCTGCGGCGCACCCCTCCATCGGGAGGGAAGCTGCTACCGCTGCCCCAGCCGCCACAGCTACGACATTTCACGGGAGGGGTACGTCCACCTGCTGCCCGCCAACCGCAAGCACTCTGCCAACCCCGGCGACGACAGGGAGATGATCGCCGCCCGCACCAGATTTCTGGACGGGGGCTGGTACGCTCCCCTGCGGGATGCCCTGTGCCGTCTGGCGGCTGCCCACACCGGCCAGTCCCCCGCCCTGCTGGATGCGGGCTGCGGGGAGGGCTACTACACCGAGGGTATGTTTGCCGCCCTGAACCACGCCGGAAAATCCCCCCGTATGGCGGGTATCGACCTGTCCAAGGCGGGGCTGAAGAAGGGGGCCCGTCGGGCCGTGGGGGTGGAATTCGCCGTGGCATCGGTGTACCACCTGCCGGTGGCGGACGGTGCCATCGACCTGCTGGTGGACTGCTTCGCCCCCCTTGCGGCAGAAGAGTATCGGCGGGTACTCAAACCGGGTGGCGTGTTCCTCTATGTGGTGCCTGCACCCCGGCACCTGATGGAGCTGAAGGCGGTGCTCTACGAGCATCCCTACCCCAACCCGGAGGAGGCCATCTCTTACGACGGGTTTGACTATGCGGACATCGTCCCCGTCACCACCGTGATGAATATTTGGGACAGCGACACCCTGTCCGCCCTGTTCCGCATGACCCCCTATGCGTGGAAGACCCCCAAGGAGGGCGTGGAGCGGCTCATGGCGCTGCACAGGCTGGACGTGACCATGGATTTTCGGGTGCATATATTCAGGAAGAAATCGTAGACCGCTGCGGCAAGGGCAGAGCCCTTGCCCTACGCACCGTAGGGGCCGCCGCCCTCGGCGCCCCGTTTGACCCCTCATCCGTCACGGCTCCGCCGTGCCACCTTCCCCTCAAGGGGAAGGCTTTGATCCCGATGCACCCGTAGGGGCCGCACACCTGGGCGGCCCGCAACCATATAAGAACCCCCGCCCTTGGCATCTGCCAACGGGCCGGGGTTCTCTCATTTATAGCTGCTGTTTGAGCTGATAGAGCAGGTTCATGGCCTCGATGGGGGTGAGGGTCTCCACGGCGGTATTGCGCAGGGTGTCCAGCACGGCGGCACCTGCCAGATCGCCCAGCGACATCTGCTCCTCCTCCGCAGCGGCGGTGACAGGACGGGATTGGACAGGGCTTTGG
>JAZNQA010000056.1:0-12538 GCA_045589915.1 Candidatus Enterenecus sp. | reverse complement strand
GCAACCACAACGGCATCGGGATAGACGTTCAGGAAGTTTGCGATATTGGCGGAGTGATCGGGCTCCATGTGCTGTACCACCAGATAATCGGGCTTCTTGCCGGCAAGGGCCTTCTGGACATTGTCCAGCCACTCGTGGGTGAAATTCTTATCCACAGTGTCCAAAATGGCGACCTTGTCGTCCAGGATGGCATAGGAATTGTAGGACATGCCATTGGGAACAACATACTGCCCCTCGAACAGATCCACCTGATGGTCATTTACGCCGATATACTTGATATCATTGGTAACAGTCATAGCTATTTCTCCTTGTCCCGGTATTTTAGCCTTACCAGCATTATACACGCTTTCCTGTCCACCGTATAGTGACAAAATCACGGAAAGAAGAAAATTTTTAAGTTATGATATTGACACACCAGAAAGGAGGTACTCTATATGAGACTGAAAGATAAAGTTGCCATTATCACCGGCGGCAGCCGGGGCATCGGCTACGCAACTGCCGACGCATTCCTGCGGGAGGGTGCCACCGTCATCCTGACCGCCAGCTCTCAGGCATCCGCAGACAAAGCGGTTGCCCGATTGAAAGAAAAGTATCCGTCCGCAACCGTGGCAGGGATCAGTCCCGATCTCGCAGATTTGGAATCCGTCCGCAGCGCCTTCGCCATCGTTACCGCCAAATACGGATGTGCCGACATCCTTGTGAACAACGCCGGCATCTCCGAAAGCACTCCCTTCACGGAGTATACCGAAGAAACCTTTGATAAAGTCATGAATCTGAACGTGAAGGGCGTCTTCAACGCCACCCGTGCAGCAAGCGAAGGCATGATCGCCCGTGGCAGCGGAGTGATCCTGTCCACCTCCTCCATGGTCAGCATCTCCGGCCAGCCCAGTGGCTTTGCCTATCCTGCATCCAAGTTTGCAGTGAACGGCCTGACCATATCGCTGGCCCGTGAGCTGGGGCCCAAGGGCATCCGTGTCAACGCTGTGGCCCCCGGCATCATCGAGACCGATATGATGAAAGCGGTGCCCAAAGAAGTCATTGATCCCATGATCGCAAGAATCCCTTTGCGCCGCCTGGGACAGCCCGAAGACATCGCCAATGCTTTCGTCTTCCTCGCTTCCGATGAGGCATCCTATATCACCGGCGTGGTGCTGAGTGTGGACGGCATGGCAAGAGCCTGATATGCGCTCCCCCCTGCCCTTTTCCGCAGATCGGTCGGGTATCACTCAAAAAACCCGCTGTGTTTCAGAAGAACACAGCGGGTTTATTCTATCTCATCCCAGCAGGACATCGCTGACCAGCATCACACAGAAACCCACCAGAAGGGCATAGGTTGCACCCCGTTCATTTCCGTGGGCATGGGTTTCCGGAATCATCTCATCGCTGATGACGTAGAGCATGGTACCGCCTGCAAAGGCAAGGGCAAAAGGCAGAATGGCAGATGCGATGCTGACCGCCAGGTAGCCCACCAGTGTTCCCGCCACCTCGACCAGTCCTGTGATCATAGCACAGATCAAGGTCTTGCGGGGCGTGACACCCGAAGCCAGCATTGGGCCGATGATCACCATACCTTCCGGGATGTTCTGCAATGCGATGCCTCCGGCAATCATGAGCGCCTGAGAAGTATCGCCTGAGCCAAAGCTGACGCCTGCGGCAATGCCTTCCGGCAGGTTGTGGATCGCAATGGCGGTTACAAACAGCAGAACCTTACTCAGGTTTGCGTTATGATGGGGCTCAATATCCGTCCCCACCAGCTTATGCAGGTGCGGCACCACCTTGTCGATCAGGTTGAGGCAGAGCGCACCGGCAAACATTCCGGCAATGGTAATGATGACGCCGTATTCCCCGCCATATTCGATGGAGGGAAGGATCAGCCCCAGAACGGCCGCAGACAGCATGACACCTGCCGCAAAGGACAAGACGATATCCGAAAACTTATGGGAAATTTTCTTGAACGCAAAGCCGATCAGCGAGCCGAATATCGTGGCTCCACCAACGCCAAGCGCAGTCAGCAGTACCATTTCCATAGCTTGTCCCTCATTTCACGATCAAAAACTTCCGGGCGTTATACATCCTGCAACTCACGCAGCTTCCGTTCATCCGTGATTTCAACGGTGCCGCGGGTCAGCTTCACCATTCCCTCGTTTTGGAAGTAGCGCAGCATTCGGGTGACCACCTCCCGTGCCGTGCCCATATGGTTGGCGATCTTCTCATGGGTGATTTTCAGGGTGTTAGTCCCTTCGATGGACACTTCTTCCAGCAGGAAGGCCGCCAGCCGCTTATCGAAGCTCTTCCACATGATCTGCTCCATCAGCCACATCAGCTCGGAGAAATTGCCGCTGAGCAAGTTTCTGGAATAGTTGGACGCCGCCAGAGATTCTTCCACCAGATTCTTGAAGAGACAGGCTGGGATGCTCCAGAACTCGCTGTCCTTCTCTGCGTCGATCATCACATCGAACTGCATATCCGGCATGACACAGGATGCGCTGAGAAGACTGACATCATACTCAAACAGGCGGCTGATGGTGATTTCCCGCCCATCGTCTGACAGGATATATGCCCGCAGCTGCCCGCACCGTACCATAACCAGACCGAGGCACTCGGCGCTGCTATCATGAATACGGGTGCCCTTTTTTACCTTTCTGTATTCCACAACCCCGGAGATCCCCTGCTGCTGCTCCGGTGTCAGCTCATCCCAGAAGGGAAGATATTCGGCAAATTCCATGACGGTACCCCCTTTGCTTAATCATAGTATAATTTTATCTGTCGCTTCTGTCAATCGAAGCTGACTGTGGGGATGGCGATTACTGCGCAGTCATGTTTCAATACGCTGCACAAGGCAGGCAGGTTTTGTGATAACATCACGGAAAAGCGGCCTGGATTCGGGTATACTGAAACAAACAAAAGAAAGGAGCTGACTGATATGGCAGCCATGAACATGAATCGGGAACAGTTTCAGCAGATGATGAAAGACGGTGGAGTGGTTCTGGTGGATTTCTGGGCCCCGTGGTGCAGCTATTGCCGTCGGATCGCCCCCGCCTACGAGAAGATCGCCGCACAGTACGGCGCAAATATGGTGGTCGCAAAGGTGAACATCGACGATGAGCCCCAGCTTGCGGAACAGGAGCGGATCGAAGTGATCCCGACGCTGGTGCTGTACCGGGGCGGAGAAGCCATCGGCTCCATCGTGGCGCCGGAATCCAAGGCAATGATTGATGCCTTCATTCAGGAATCCCTCGGAACGTGAGGTGACCGCCATGAAGCAGATCTATGATATGGTGATCCTTGGCGGCGGGCCTGCCGGATACACGGCTGCGCTCTATGCCGCAAGAGCCGGGCTGAAGGCGATCGTTCTGGAAAAGCTGTCAGCGGGAGGACAGATGGCGCTGACCCATCAAATCGACAACTATCCCGGCTTTGAGGAAGGGATTGACGGCTTCGAACTGGCGGAAAAAATGCAGCAGCAGGCGGAGCGCTTTGGCGCAGAAACGGAACTTGCGGAAGTGATCTCTGTCCGTCTCGACGACGAGGTGAAAGAGATCGTGACCAGTGAGGGCACCTTTTATGGAAAGACCGTTGTGATCTCCACCGGCGCAAATCCCAGAGAGCTTGGGCTTCCGGGAGAGCAAGCCCTGGTAGGAAGAGGGATCAATTACTGCGCCGCCTGCGATGGAATGTTCTACCGCAACAAAACCGTCGTGGTAGTGGGCGGTGGCAATAGCGCAGCAGCGGACGCTCTGCTTCTGAGCCGCATTGCCAAAAAGGTCATCATCATTCACCGCCGCGATACCCTTCGGGCTACAAAGATCTATCATGAGCCGTTGATGAAGGCATCCAATGTAGAGTTTCGCTGGAACAGCACGGTTTCGGAGCTGCTGCATGACAGCAAGATCTCCGGCGTGAAGATTCGGGATGTCAATACCGATGAAGAATCCAACATGGAATGCGACGGTGTATTCGTAAGTATTGGAAGATCGCCTGCCACAGCTCTGGTGGAGGGGCAGCTTCATCTCGATCCGGCGGGCTATATTATCGCTGATGAATCCACCAGAACCAATATTCCGGGCGTGTTCGCAGCGGGGGATGTCCGCACCAAGGCATTGCGTCAGGTGGTGACAGCCGTTGCAGACGGCGCCATGGCAGTCCATTATGCGGAGGAATATCTGGCGGAACGATAACACGCAGTTTGGTGAGAAAGTCACAGAACACACACTTCTCCCATGGTAGAATAGACTCAAAGAAAAGCAAAACTTAAATTCAGTATATTGGAGGTCAACAACATGAAGAATACCAGGTTTTATATCTGCCCCCACTGCGGCAATCTGATTGAGATGGTTCATGACGCCGGTGTGAAGCCCTTCTGCTGCGGCCAGATGATGACTGAGCTCATTCCCAACACCGTGGAAGCCAGCGGCGAGAAGCACATCCCTGCCGTTACCGTTGCCGACGGTGTGGTGACTGTGAACGTAGGCTCCGTGGATCACCCCATGGTGGATGCACACTACATTGAGTGGGTCTATGTCCAGACCGAGCAGGGCAGCCAGCGCAAGTATCTGAGCCCCGGCGACGCACCCAATGTGACATTCCGGCTGGGCGATGACAAGCCCGTTGCAGTATATGCCTACTGCAATCTGCATGGTCTGTGGAAGACCGAACTGAACTGAAGATTCAGGAGGAAAGAAATATGAAATATGTATGCAATGTTTGCGGCTGGGAATACGATGAGGAGCTGGGCTATCCCGAAGGCGGAATTGCCCCCGGCACCAAGTGGGAGAACATCCCCGAAGATTTTGCGTGCCCCCTGTGCGGTGTGGGCAAGGATATGTTTTCCGAGGGATAACAAACGGGAAGCGGTGCAGGTGCAAACCTCGCACCGCTTTTCGATATACAAAAAGGAACGCAGGATACCAATGGGATCCGGGGTTCCTTTTTCAGTTTAGCTGTGCTGCATGACGGCCGGTGCTGCCCGAACTTAGCGGCGGGCACGCTCCTTCTTCTGGGTCAGGATGAGGGCCATGAAGGTGCCTCCGCTGACCACCATGAGCGCCATATACAGCATGATGGGGAAATCGTCGCCGGTCTGGGGCGTGTCGGGCTTATCAAAGTTGTTGTTAAACTCGATGCCGCCCTCCGGGTAGGTGATGGCCGCCACCAGAGTGCCGTCCTCATTGGTCACATCCACGGTGACGGTAAAGACGCTGGTGTCGTAGGTGATGCGGCTGGCGCCGGTGTTCACCTCGGTGACGGAGAAGGTGTACTGCCCTTCTTCGGCCAGGACAATGGGTTCAAAGTCGATGGTGCCGCTGGCGGTGTTGGTGCCGGTGGAGACCAGGGCACCGCTGCTGTCACGCACCTCGAAGACGAACTCGCCATCCACCAGCTTACGGCCGGTGAGCGTCTTGGTGCCGGAGAGCACCACGCCGATCTCCGTGGCGGTGTAAGTGTTCTCGAAGGTGGGTGCGTTGGCGTTCTCCGTGCCATAGCTCACCTCGGCCTGGAGCTGACCCATGAGATCGTCGGTCACGGTGACGGTGACGGTGTAGGCGGCATCGTCGTAGGTGACATTGGGATCGCTGCCGGCCTGCTCGGTCATGGTGTAGGTGTAGGTGCCCGCCTCAGCCAGATCGCTGAGGGTGAACACCACATCGCCCGCAGCATCATTGGTGGCCGTGGCAACCACGTTGCCCTCGGTGTCGGTGAGCTGGAAGATAAACTCGCCGCCTTGCATGGACTTGCCGATGAGCTGCTTGTTGGCGTAAATGGTGGCGGTGGCGGGAGCTGCGGTGTAGGTATTCTGGAAGGTGACACCGGCGGAAACCACGGCGCCGTCGTCCAGAGCCTCGCCGCCCACGCTGGCCTTCAGCTTACCGCTGCCATCGTCGGTGACGGTGATGGTGATGGTGCCCACGGTGGTCTGGTCATAGGTCACGCCGCCCAGACCATCCACGGGGACGTACTCCTGAATGGTGTAGGCGTAGATGCCCGCCTCGGTGAAGCTCAGCTCGAACTCCACCAGACCCTCGGCATCGTTGCGGCCCTCGGCACGGATCACGGTGCCGTCCATCATGCGGAAGATGAACTCGCCGTCATTCAGGTCACGGCCGGTCAGCTCCTTGCCTGCGGTGACGATCAGATCCACGGGAGCAGGACGGTAGAGGTTGACGAAGGCAGGCTTGGCGCCCTCAGCAGCGCTGCGGCCGGTGAGATAGGACTGAACGTCGCCGTTACCGATATACAGCAGGCCGGTGTCTTCATTGTAGCGGACCCGAATGTGGAGCTCCCAGGTGCGGGAATCCTCGGTGATGCCGCCCTTGTCGCTGTCCTGCTCGGTGATCCAGTAGCGGTATTCGCCCGCCTGGCTGAAGGTGAACGGATCGAAGGTGATGTCGGCCACGCCGTCACCATCCCCATCCACGCTGACGCCTTCGGACACTACGTTGCCCAGCACATCGGTGACCACGAAGCGGAAGCCCTCAGGGCTGTAAGTGGTGCCGTTGGGGGCATCCACCGTCTTGGTGGCACCGATCTGAACGGACAGGTCGGTGGTCAGCGCAGGAGGCGTATAGCGGTTGATGAACTCGACGCCGCCCAGATTGACGGCAGGATCGCCCTTGTGGTAGGTGGCCACAGCGGACAGGACACCGTTGTTATCGTCGGTGACGGTGACTACCACGGTGAAGCGGGAAGCGTCATAGCTGTATCTGGGGTTGCCGTCGTTGAACTCCTCCACCGTGTAGGTGTAGGTGCCGGGTGCGGCAAAGGTCAGGGGTGCGAAGGGGATGGTACCATCGGCCTTGTTGGTGACGGTCTGGATGATGTTGCCGCCGGAATCCTTCAGGCAGAAGGTGAACTCGCCCTCGGTCAGGGTCTTGTTGATGAGGGTCTTGCCGGCAGGCAGGGTGAGCACGGCATCGGTGGGATCATACTCGTTGCGGAAGGCCACAGCGGTGATCTCCTGGGTGCAGTTGACATCGGAGTAGTACTTCACGGCGGTCTCCAGCAGGCCGGTAGCGGCATTGTTGGTGACGGAGACCTGTGCGTAGTACACCGTGGTGTCGGAGGTGACGCCGCCCTGGGTGGCGGGCAGCTCCTTGATGGTGTAAACATAGGTCTGGCCCGCATCGCCCAGATCGTAGCCGATGGCGGAGAAGGTCACGGCGGCGGCGGAGCCGTCAGCCGCAGCAGCGTTGCCGCCGGCGGCTATGATGCTGTCGCCCTCCATGGCCACGAAGGAGAACTCGCCGGCGATCATGTCACGCCCGGTCAGAGTCTTGGAGGCGCTGAGCTGCACGGAGGCGTTGGGAGGCGTGTACACGTTGGTGAACACGACCGCAGCCGCCTCGGTGGTGTACGCCCCATCAGAGTAGTACTTGCCGGTGGCGGTCATGGTGCCGTCGCCGTTGTCCTCCACGGTGACCCGCAGGTAGTACACCTCGCTGGAGTAGGTCATGCCGGGCTGATTGCCGCCCACCTCGGTGATGGTGTAGTCGTACACGCCGGCAGTTTCAAAGCCGATGGCGGAGAAGGTCACGGTGCCGTCCGCCTTGGACCAGCCGGTGGACACCACATTCTCGCCGGACTTGACCAGGAAGGTGAACTCGTTGTCCGCCATGTTACGGTTCTCCAGCCGCTTGACGGCGCTGGGAGTAAAGGTGGTGCTGTCCGCCTCGTAGGTGTTGCTGAACACCACGCCGCCCTCCGGATAGGTGGGGGTGGCCACGAGCTGACCGTTCACATCGGCCACGGTAACGGTGACGGTGTAACGGGTAGTATCATATTTGATACCGCCCAGACCGCCGCCCACCTCGTAAATGGTATAGGTGTGGACACCGGCGGCGGTGTAGGTAATGGGACGGAAGGTGATGGTTCCGTCCGCCTCGTTGGTGCCGGAGGTCACGATGTCGCTGCCCTCCACCACCACAAAGGAGAAGTCGTCATCTACCAGGGGACGACCCTCCAGCTTCTTGGTGGCGGTGAGGGTCAACTGGGTCTGCAGGGGCTTGTAGGTGTTGACGAAGGTGATGGCGCTGTCGCTGTAGGCGCCTGCATCGGCAAAGCTGCCGGTGGAGCCGGTGCGCTGCTTCAGGCTGGCCTCGGTCTTCAGGATGCCGGAGCCATCGTCGTACACCCGCACACTCAGCAGATACTGATTCTCAGCGTAGGTGACGCCGGTGAGTCTGCCGTTGAGCTCGCTGATGAGATAGTGATAATTGCCGGGAGCGGAGAAGGTGACGGGAGAGAACACGACGGCAGCCGTCTTGTCGGTGCTGGACACGGTGGCCTCGCCGGTGAGGAAGGAGGCCCCCGCAGCCACATTGCCCTCGGCATCGCTGGCGTGGGCGATAAAGCCGAACACGGTGTCCGCCACGCTGACATTGGTGTCCAGAACCTTGGTGCCATGCAGGGTGAAGGGCACTGCGGCGGGCGCATAGGTGTTGGTCACGGCCACGCCGACTTCGCCCTCAGCCACGATGGTCACACGGCCCTCAGCGCTGCTGCTGGCGGCGCTGCCTGTGGCGGTGGTATAGCGGTAGGCGGGGGTGTAGCCGCTCTTGGCGGCCTCGGTGACGGAGATGATGGCACCTGCGGGGATGCCCAGGATCCTGATCTCATCACCGTTTTTGATGGTGACGGAGGCAACCCCGTTGGTAAAGGTGATGCCGCCCTCCACGGCCTCCCCGTTAAGGGTCATGCCATAGGCGCCATTCATGCCCAGACCGATCTCGGTGATATTCAGGGTGAACGCCTGCCCCAGTGCGGCAGCATAGAGGTCAGCGGGCTGAGGCACGGTCACGGCCTTGCTCAGCACCAGATCGCCGTGCTGCACTTCCACCGCAGTGTTGTTGGTGACACGGGGATCGTGATCACCGATCTGGATGGTGGCATCGTTTTCCACGGTCTGCCCGGCGCTGGCGTTGACGTTCACACGGAAGGACACCACGCCGCTGGCACCGGGCCGGACGTTGTTGAGCGTCCAGGTGACGGTCTTGGCATTGGCATCGTACACGCCGCCGTGGGTAATGCTGTTGGGCACAAAGGTGGTGCCCTCAGGGATGATGTCCGTGATGGTCACGGTGGAGGGAGTGGCCTCGTCATTGTGATACTGGATGTGATACTCCAGCACCTGGGGCACCATGACGCCGCCCTCAGGCAGGGCGCTTCCACCCACGCTCACCACAGTCTTGCCCTCTGGGGGGTTCACGGTGGTGTTGGTGGTGTAGCCGCCGCCGTTGCTCAGGCGCACCACGGCAGCGTTTTCAATGTTGGAGGCGGTGCCCGTCAGGTTGAGGGCATCCTCGGTGACCACGGCGGAGAAGGACACGGTGACGCTCTCGCCGGGGGCGATGTTGGTCAGGTTCCAGGTGATGGTACGGGTGGCGGCATCGTACACGCCGCCGTGGGTGGCGCTGCCTGCCACATAGTCGGTGCCGGCGGGCACCACGTCGGTGACGGTGGCATTGGCACGGGTATCCTCGCCGTTGAAGGTGGTGATGTCGTAGGTCAGGGTGTCGCCCACGGTGACCACCTTGCCGTCGGCATCCTGGATCACGGTCTGGTCGGGGCGGGTGATGCTGACGGTCTTGGAGTCTGCGCCGGTCATGGTCAGCTTACCATTGTTGCCCAGATAGACGGTATAGTGGGAGTTGGTGTGCTGGCCGGTGCGGGTGGGATGGGCCACCACGGCGGAGGTGCCGGTGGCGTTGTTGGACTTGAGCACGTCGTCGCCGGTGACCATCAGGGTGGAGGCAGTATAGGAGCCCTTGACGATGTACCACAGTCCGTCCTCCTTCTGGATGACGGCGGAGGAGGCATCCTCAGGCATACGCACCTGAATGTACACGGTGCGCTTCACCGCGTTGTAGGTGCCGTCCTCGTTTTGCCGGGAGCCGCTCCAGTCATAGACCTCACGGGCGTAGTAGTGCAGGCCGGTGGGAGCGGTGGGGCCGGTGTAGGGGTTGCCGTTGACATCCACGATGAGGGTATCTTCCTGATAGGTGTAGAAGGCGTTGTCGGCAGCGGCATCAAAGGTGGCATGGGTCATGGCACGCTTGTGGCTGTCGGCAGTCTGGGTACGATCCCAGTCGTTGGTGTAGAAGGTGTACTCGCCGGTGGCGGGGTCGTAGTTGGTGGGCACGCCGTCGGCAGTCTCGCCCAGATAGGCGGCGTTCTGCGCCAGAATGGACTCCACGCTGTACGCATTGATGTCGCTGCGCAGACCCACTTCGTACACCACACGGGCGGGCTCGGACGGCTCCACAAGGGCGGTGTAGGTGGGGGTATCGCCGGTGGCGTCCTCGGTGATGAGCACGGTCTCCACGGAGAGCAGGCTGGCGGGAGCGCTGATGACCACGGTCTGCTGATAGGGGGCAGTCAGGGAGCGCTGCACCCGGATCACGAAGTGGAGGTACTCGTGGTCGGGGTTCTCCACGGTATCACCGGCGGTGCCGTAGAAGAAGTAGGAGCGGCACACATAGTCGGCGTTGGCGGGAATGGTGCCGGCGGCACGGGCCTGCTCAATGTACTCGATGGTGTCGTTATCGGCGAAGCCCAGATGCTGAACCTGCTCGTCCTCCTCGCCGGCGGCGGTGAAGCCGTTGCCCCACCACACGATGCTGTTGTCATAATCGGAGGCGCTGTTGTAGTAGGCCTGATTCTCAGAGGCCAACGCCTGAGCAATGAGGGAGTCCACGTTCTGATTGGAGTTGGACATCTTCAGCCGTTCCGCCAGAACGTGACGCAGCATGGCATTGAACTCGGCGTCATTGCCCTGCTCCAGCCGGCGGGCAAAGCCTGCGCCCTGATACCAGTTTCCACCGGCCAGAATACCCTTCATGTCCTTGACTTCCATGTACTCACCAAGGGGGTCGGTGAAGGTGACATAGCCGCTGAAGTTGGCGCTCTGATCTGCACCCACATGGGTGGGGGAAGAGATGGCCTTCTGCTGGATGGAGGCCACCACGCTCTCGAACACGGCGGACAGATCCTCGGGAGAGCTGGCGGCAAAGTAGTCGTCATTGTAGGCCAGGCTCTTCACATAGGACTTGGTGGCGGCAATGCTGTCAGCCGTCACCCGGTATGTATCATTATCATCCACCTGAATGTTGAAGCGGGTGCCGGCGGTGTAGCTGTTCCAGTAGGAGGTGAACTCGTCGTTATAGCTGTTGTTGGAGTCGGGGCCAAAGTAGTCCTGCGGGTTGAGCGTGATCTGGGCCAGCGCCCTGTTGTTGCCGGTCAGGGAGTTGATCTGCACGCCCACGGTGTAGATGCTGCAGCGGTTGGCCTCGTTGGCGTTGGCGCCGAAGTAGCGGTTGGTGATGGCGCTCTTGTAGTAGGCGGCGGTGATGGCGGGCAGAAAGCTGTTGCCCACATAGGAGCCTCTGCCGGGGCCCTGCTCACCGGTGGCATCCTCACCGGTCAAAGTGGGGTCGTACCACTTGGCATCGTCGTAGGAGAAGGTGGGCTGACCGTCGGACAGGATGATGAGGAAGGGCATACGGGTGACGGTCTTGCCGTCCACCACGGCGGTGGTGTCGGCGGCGGTGAGCAGCTTGGCGCCGGTAATGATACCGGCCTGAATGTTGGTGCCGCCGTCGTGGCCGTCGCGGAAGGCATTGACCTGTCTGGTGGTCTGGTTCCAGCCGTTACCTGTGGTGATGGTGCCCGTGTCCCGGCCGGCGATGTAGTTTCTGTTGCGGCCGGAGGCGTCGCCCTCGTGGTTCACCCATTGCAGGTGGCTGGTGGCGGCGTCGCCGGAATAGTGAGCCAGAGAGGACAGCACGCTGGCGGCCTTGTCCCCGCTGGTGCCGCCGCCGTAACCGTCGCTGGAAAAGGCGACAACGGCCACACGGTTGTTTTCATTGGCCTCCATCAGGGTCTTGATGGCGGCGTTGGCGGCGGTGACCATGCTGGAGGAGCGGTCCACGCCGTTCTCGTTCATACTGCCGGAGGTATCCAGCACGAAGACTGCGTCCACGGGCACGGAGCTTTCCGACGCAAGACCCATGACCTGCGCCGCCTGAGAGATGGTAATGATGAAGTTGTCATCTCCCGGGGTGAAAGTCTGGCTGTTGCCGCCGTATGTCAGGGTGACAGACGAATCGCTGACGGATTTGCCCACTGTCACCTTACCGGCGTTCATAGTGTTCTGGCCGTAAATGTCGGCAGGTCTGGTCAGGGTCTCCGGGTCTGAAACGGTAGTGATACCGCCCACAGCCTGGGACTCGATCTCGCTGTCGGCAAATGTCATGGTGGGCATGATGCCGACCAGCATCACAACCGCCAGAGCAAATGCGCTCAAGCGTCGGCTCAAGGAGTTTTGCTGCTTGAACCTCGTCTTCATGAAAATCACCCTTTCTTTTTGAACTTTTCCTGTGGCAGGTCTGCTCGGCAGGAATTTGCGTGTAGTACCGTCAATTGTATTACACTGTAACAATATTTTACCATCCATTATTGTGATAGTCAACAATTTTCTTGTGAAAGTTTAACATCATTTTGTGCATCTTTGCAAGAAAAACTGCAGGGAGCAGGCATCCTGCCT
>JAZNQA010000055.1:0-13701 GCA_045589915.1 Candidatus Enterenecus sp. | reverse complement strand
TTCCCATGATATACTTTTCTCACGAAATCTGTATTCAGGAGGGAAACACCGTGATCATCAAAAAGATCCCGCTCTGGGAGGGTCGTGACGACGTGGTGCTGCACACTTTTTTGACGGTGCGCAACCCCATGGATCCCGCCCCCGCCGAACAGCTGCCCGCCATGGTGGTGTGCCCCGGCGGAGCCTATATGTTCTGCTCCATGCAGAACGAGGGCGACAACGTGGCGCTGACCTTTGCCAGCGCAGGGTATCAGACCTTCATTCTGGAGTACACCGTCGCCACCGCCTGCGGCGGGCACAGCGCCCGCTTCCCCGCCCAGCTTCTGGACCTGGGCAAGGCAATGCTCCTCATTCAGGAGCACGCCGAGGAGTGGAACGTGGACGTGGAGCGCATCAGCGTCATTGGCTTCTCTGCCGGCGCTCACCTGTGCGCCACGCTGGCCACCCATTGGCACGAACCGCTGCTCAGCGGGCACTTCGGCGTGGATGCCTCCTGCTTCAAGCCCCTGTCCGTCATCCTCGGTTACGGTCTGCTGGACTACGCCTATCAGGAGGCGTACAACGCCACCCTGCCCCCCAACCCCATGCTGCTGGCGGGCAACGCCGCCGTGTTTGGCACAAGGACACCCACCGCCCAGCAGTTGGAGGAGGCCAGCCCCTGCCGCCATGTGAGCGAGCACACCCCGCCCGTTTTTATGATGCACGCCGCCAACGACACGCTGGTGCCCGTATCCCACTCCCTGCACATGGCGCAGGCCCTCACCGAGCACAACATCCCCTACGAGCTGCACATCTTCCAGAAGGGTGAGCACGGCTTCGGCGTGGGCGCCGCAGAGGGCGGACAGCGCTACCGCCGTGACCAGCATCAGGCCTGCGCTGCATGGGTGGAGCTGGCTCTGGCGTGGCTGCTGCGGCAGGCAGCCCCCGAAACGCTGGAGCACAACTTCTCCATTGGCAACGCCATGGCCAACGGCGGCACGCCGCCTCCGTTCTTCGCTGATCTGGCTGACATCTGACAGGAGGACGCCATGAACATCGGAGTAAACTTTTTCGGCCCCAAGGTCAGGCTGTACCACGATTTTGACGGCACGCTGGATGCCTTGAAGGCCAGTGGCATCACCTCTGCGGAGGTCTGCCTCGCCTTTGGCGGCAGTGAGCCGCCCCCGCACTTCCCTCCTGAACTATCCGGCGGCATCTGGCCGGTCAATGTGGCCGCCCAGCGCATCCGTGCCGTCCGTGAACACGGTCTTGCGGTGGTGAGCGCCCACATCATGCTCATGAACCCCGAACCGGAGGAGCTGGTAGAGCTGATCCCCGCCCTGACGGACTTCGGCAGGGAAAACCAGATCGCCCATTTCGTCATCAGCCTGTCCAAAGGTCTGGCCGACATGAAGCGGTATGCCCCCGCTCTGGCCGAGCTGTCCAACGCTCTGGCCGCCGCCGGAACGCCCCTGGCCTACCACAATCACGAGGCAGAGTGTGCCACGGAGGCGGGCACCACGGCGCTGGACTACATTCTGGCACAATGCCCCGCCCTGCAATTGGAGCTGGACGTGGGTTGGGCCAAATTTGCCGGAGCCAATCCCGTGGAGCTGATGCGGCGGCATCGGGAGCGGCTGGCGCTGCTCCACTTCAAGGACATCCGTGCCGACGCATCCCCCGCCACACGGGACACCTGCTTTACCGCCGTGGGCGAGGGCAGCATCCCTCTGTCAGACATCCTTGCGGAGGCGCAGAATTGCCCCATCGCAGAGCACGGTCTCATCGTGGATCAGGACGATTCCCAGACCGACATCCTGCTGGATCTCGCCGCCGGAGCCGCCAACATCCGCAGCGCCGCACCCCAATAAACAACAGGAGCCTGTGCCGTGCGGCACAGGCTCCTGTTTTATTCTGCGTCGATGACCTCCAGCCCCGGATTGTCCAGAGCTGCGTCATAGATGGTGTCCAGAATGGCGGCTCCGTACTCCCCCATTTCCCGCAGGGCAGCGGGATCGCGCACCACCGCACGGCAGGGGGGCAGCTCGGTCAGGCAGTCGTACAGGGCGTCCAGATTGCGCCCGTAGTGGTCGGGAAAGCCGAACCGGGCCTTCAGATAGTCGTGGGCAGACTCACGGTCGGTGATCTGCCGGCAGTCCAGAATCACTTCCATTCCACCGTACCCTCCTCGGTGACATAGACCTCATAAAAAGTCTCGTAGTGGTCATCGGTATAGAAATACAGCCCGTCGTTGGAGAAAACCAGCCGCTCGGCGCCACGGCTGTCCTCGCCGTCGGTGTACAGGTCGCACTCGGTGTAGGTGCGGCCATTGGCCTTTGGCAGCAGCCCTTCACGATTGCCGAAGCGGTCGCCGCCGATGGCGGCGCCATCCATGTAGCGCTCCACCGAGCCGCCCTCCCAGCCCAGATCACGGGCCTCGTTCTTGGTGATAAAGTTGGCGGGCAGCTCGCCGTAGGTGTGCAGATAGAGCACCACGCTCTCCAGATCATAGTAATAGCCGTCCGGGTCGATGGCGATCACATCAGGCTCCGGCGTAGGTTCGGGGTCGGGTTCCGGCGTGGGCGTGGGCGTGGGGGTGGGAGCGGCAGACTGAGCCGCCGAGGGGACGGGCGCAGCCGAAGGCGCCTCCTCCACTGCGAGCATGCCGCAGGCCACGAGGAACAGGGCCATGACCGCCGCCATCAGCAGGGCGGCAAAGCGTTTCAATCGGTTCATACAACAGCCTCCAAACAGGAAATGGATGGGGCTATTATAAAGCAAGGGAAACCGGCTGTCAAATCACGCCGGACACTGCCGCCCCGTGTGGTCAATGGTGTACTCGCCATCTAATCAGGTTGCCCCTCATGCAAAGCGACTTGAAAACATTCCATCACATATTTTTCATGAAATCAACATAAGCTGATTACTAATAAATTTGCTGTTGATTTCCGAACAACATCTGTGTTAGAATGTTTACGTTACGAAATTCACCCAAATTTAGCACTGTCCAAACGATTCGCACGAAGTTATTGCTAATAATAACCGTTTTTAGGTGATTACTATGGAATATGCGCTGTTGCAAAAACTCTACTACACAGACAAAGATGCGTATACAGCCGCCTATACGCAACGTTTTACAAGTGAATATGCACATCACATTAATTTTCAGATTGGTGGACACCCGGCTTTTTTTATCACCACCCCCGAAATCCAGAAGAAAATGCTTGCCATACAGAAGGCCGACAAAGAGGTATTCTCTCTGCAACAGGATCTGCCACCCAAGGCAATCGAACAATTCTCAGCGCGCTGCCTCATTGATGAAATCGTACTGACAAACAACATCGAAGGCGTACACAGCACCCGTCGGGAGATCGATGGCATTTTGAGCGATTTGGAGTATCATGACAATCGCACCCGCTTCAACGGTCTTGTTCGGAAATATCTATTATTACAGCAAGATGAAGAGATCTCTATGAAGACATGCGAGGACATCCGCCACATTTACGACGACCTTGCTCTGAAAGAGGTACTGGAAACAGACCCGCAAAACATGCCCGATGGCGTACTTTTCCGCAAGGGCTCAGTGAGCGTACAGTCCGACACGCAGAAAGAAATCCACCGCGGGATCTATCCCGAAGAGAAGATCATAGAAACCATGACTCAGGCCTTAGCATATTTGAACGACGAAACCGAAGAGCTGTTATACCGCACAGCAGTGTTCCATTATCTACTTGGATATATTCATCCATTTTACGATGGCAACGGCAGACTCAACCGTTTTATCAGCAGTTATATGCTTACAAAGGAACTTGAGCCTGTACTGAGTTACCGCCTGTCGTATACAATAAAGCAAAATATTGATAGCTACTACTCCGCATTCAAAATCTGCAACAACCCCTTAAACCGAGGAGATTTAACACCATTTGTCAGTATGTTCTTAAATATATTAGAAAAGTCCATCACGCTTCTGGTCGAAGCCTTAAGAAAAAGAGCCGTCCAGTTGCAACACTACCTGAAACACATTCAGTACCTGCCCCATGCCGAAAACCTCGTTTGCTACAGGCTATACGGTTATCTCATTCAAGCACAACTTTTCTCTGAACACGGCATATCTATCCGAGAACTGCTGGCTCTGCTTAAGGTCAGCAGAGATACTCTGCGCAAAAAACTGGAAATCGTGGCAGGCGCCGAATTATTAATAACCGAACGGCTGAAACGAGAAAAGTTTTATGGCATCAATTTGAAAACATTGGATGCATTCATCACCTGGAGAACCCAGCAGCTTCCGACAGATCAATAGCTGTGCTATTTGTGTTTAAGGCAGCAGATGCGTAATTCTCTGGCGACCTCATGGCTCGCACCAAGTTCACTCTGCCAATATGTGCAAAACCCACACTCTTCGCAGGCTCACGAAGAGTGTGGGTTTTGCTTTTATTCCGTTTTTACCGGACACTGCCGCCCCGTGTGGTCAATGGTGTACTCGCCATCCAGAATGATCTCCGAGATGGGGACAAAGGTGTAGCCGTCCCGCAGCAGGGTTTCAATGATGCCGGGCAGCGCCTCCGGAGTGTGGAGGGCGGCATTGTGGAACAGGACGATGGAACCGGGCTGCACCTTGCCCGTCACCCGTCGGGTGATGTCCTCCGCCGACAGATCCTTCCAGTCCAGACTGTCCACGTCCCATTGAATGGGCTCCATACCCATGGAGCGCACCGCATTGATCACATGGTCGTCATACTCCCCGTAGGGGCAGCGGAACAGAGTGGGGCGCACGCCGGTGACCGCCTCGATCTTGTCATTACAGGCGTTCAGGTCGGCAATGATCTCATCGGTGGACAGGCTGTTGAAGTGGGCGTGGTCATTGGAGTGGCTCATGATCTCGTGTCCCGCATCAGAGAGCGCCTTGACCGATTCGGGGTATTTGTCCACCCACTCCCCCACCACAAAAAAGGTGGCCTTTACGTCATACTTGCCCAGAATGTCGATGAGCTGCTGGGTGTCCTCATTGCCCCACGCCGCATCAAAGGAGATGGACAGCACCTTGTAATCTTTCTGCACGCAGTAGATGGGCAGCTGCCGTGTGGTGGCCGAGGCCCCCACCACCGCCGGATGGTTCACCGTCAGCAGCATTCCCGCCGCCGCCAGCACGCAGCCGATCACTGCCAGCGCCCTCCGTCTGATCACAAACAGTCTCATAGCATATCCCTCCGTTATGGATTTGCTATCAGACTATGAATCCCCCCAAACATTCAGAAGCAAACCGCCGCTTCACTTGCTGAGATAGTCCCAAATTTTGAAGGACAGCTCGTAGAGCAGCAGCAGCTTGCTGTCGGTGAGACGGATGTCCAGCAGCTCCTCCAGCTTCTTCATGCGGTAGAAAAAGGTACTGCGGTGGAGGTGGAGCTTTTCGGCGGCCTTGGCAGCGTTGCGGTCGCAGTCCAAAAATGTGCGCAGGGTGTGGACAAAACTGGTGTGGTACCGCTCGTCATAATCCTGAAGCCAGAAAATGTGGTGGTGGATGCCCACCTCCAGCCCCGTGTAGGTGCAGTTGGAGAACAGGTATTGGGGCAGCAGGTCGGTGGCCAGATAGACGGTGCCGGACGGATCATGTACCTCACCGATCTCCAGGGCAGTCAAGGTCTGCTGGTAATAGGCGTTCACCTTCAGAATATCCCGGAAGGGCTGGCTGATGCCCACCTTCATGTGGTTGCGCTGGGCGAACTCCTGTAAGGGGGCCGTGTGCTCCTCGCCCAGCAGGATGGGGTCATCCTGATTGAGAAAGAGGACGATGGCATCCTGATAGACCACCGACATACTGTTGGGATAAATGCTGCGCAGGGTGGCCATCTGCCGCTTGTTGAACAAATCGCTGTTGTGGGGCTCACTGCACCGCAGCAGGGCAATGCAGAAAAAGTTGCAGAACTTGCGGTCCAGCAGCTCTAAGCGGGAGCTGATGAGGTTGACGTTGTCAAACCGTCCCTCCAGCAGCTCCACCAGAAAGTTTTCGTACTTCATGCCGGTGCGGGTCACGAAGAAGTCATGCTTCTGCATCTCCACCGAGCACACCCCCGCCAGAGCGGTGATGAACCGAAGGTCCCGTCCGGTGGCCTCCGTCCCGGCGGGCAGGCACACCGCCACATAGCCCGCCACCACGTTCTGGATACGGATGGCGCAGAAGATCCAGCGGTTGTCCGGGTGATCCTCCGAGTCCACCACGAAGGCACGGTGGCTCTCGTAGATCTTCCGCTCGATCTGAAGGCGCTTCAGGCTTTCGATCTCGGCGCTGTCCAGCACCAGCTTGGACTGAATGTTCTTGATGCCGTAGTGGAGCTGCCGCATTTTCGGGGAAGTCTCGATCATATGATAGCTGGCATCGCACACCGAAACGGGATAGTCCAGAAACTCCTCCGCCGCCCGGATCACCGAGCCCAGTCCGCCGCTGGTGGACAGCATACGATACATTCGGTTGATCTGCTCCTGGATCTGCCCCTCGCTGTCCAGCAGGGTGCGCACCGCCCGGTACAGCTCCTCCGCCGTGCTGTCCCCGCTGAGGGGCACGGCGGTCATGGCCCCGCCATCCGCCCTGCCCAGCAGCAGGCAGTCCGCCCCCTCCGGCAGCTCCTTTGGAGGCTCCACCCCCTCCGGGCAGAGATAGAGTGTCTCCCGGTGGAACACGGTGTGCGGCCCCAGCAGCTCCACCTGACTGACCGTGCGGCGGCCGTCATAGCCCCCCGCCGGGTGCAGGCCGCAGCTCTCCTCCAAGTATTCCATTACCTGTTCCAGCGTCACCATCGCCGCTCCTCCATTCAACATTTGTCGAAAAACCCGTCCGACAAAACCGTGATTTCAGACATTCTTTTGAAGCCATAGAAGACATTCTATGGTATACTGTTACAGTAAGACTTTAACATAGGGCGGGTATCGGTGTCAATGCGGCTGACATTTGTTGAACCAACACCTGCCATAAATGAAGGAGGAAGGAAACCATGGCGACCATTACCATCGACGGGATCGTGCTGAACGTACCCGACAACAAGAATGTGTTGGACTGCGCCCTGGAAGCGGGGATCTACATCCCCCACCTGTGCCACCACCCCGATCTGCCTGAGAACGGCTCCTGCCGTATGTGCATCGTGGAGGTGGACGGCCAGGAGGGCGTCACCCAGTCCTGCACCCTGAAGGCCAAGGACGGTCTGGTCATCCACACCAAGAGCGAGAAGCTGTCCAAGCTGCGCACTCTGGCGCTGGAGCTGCTGCTGGCCGGCCACCCTGAGGACTGCTCCACCTGCCCCAAGTACGGCAACTGCGAGCTGCAGACCCTCATCCAGTACATCGGCGCCAACAATGCCCGTATGCGTCCCCGCACCAAGGGCATGAAGATGGACGAGCGCAATCCCCTGCTCATCCACGACATGAACCGCTGCGTGCTGTGCGGCCGCTGCGTGCGTGCCTGCCGTGACCTGCGGGGCGTGGGCGTGCTGGACTACCGCAAGAAGGGCATGGAGACCTATGTGGGCACCCTGCACGACAAGCTGCTCAACGACTCCAACTGCCGCTTCTGCACCGCCTGTGCCGAGGTGTGCCCCACCGGCACCATCCGCGACAAGATGCAGCTCATCGGCAAGAAGCGTGAGGAAGCTCTGGTGCCCTGCAAGGCTGAGTGTCCCGCCCACATCGACATTCCCGCCTACGTCCGTGCCGTCAAGGAGGGCAACTGCGACCAGGCGGTGGGCATCATCCGTGAGAAGGTGCCCTTCCCCCACTCCCTTGGCTATGTGTGCAACAACCGCTGCGAGGGCGGCTGCAAGCGCAACGAGCTGAACGACCCCGTCTCCATCCGCAACCTGAAGCGTTACGCCGCCGAGCATGACGAAACTCAGAGCTGGAAGGAGCAGTACCTGGCCGTGGCTCCCCGCACCGGCAAGAAGGTGGCCGTCATCGGCGCCGGCGGCTGCGGTCTGACCGCCGCCTACTACCTGAACAAGAAGGGTCACGACGTGACCGTGTTCGAGGCCAAGAGCATCCCCGGCGGCCACATGACCTCCGGTATGCCCGAGTACCGCATCCCCACCAAGGACGTGCTGGATGAGGTAAAGGTCATCGAGGACAGCGGCGTGAAGATCGTGTGCAACAGCAAAATCGAGAATGCCGCCGAGCTGAAGAAGGATTACGACGCCGTTCTGGTGGCCATCGGCACCAGCGTGGGCAAGAAGCTGATGTATCTGCCCGGCGCCGACTTCAAGCAGGTCTACTCCGCTCTGGAGATCCTGCAGGCCCAGCGCCTGAACCAGCCCATCGAGCTGGGCGACACCGTGTGCGTCATCGGCGGCGGCAACGTGGCCTTCGACGCCGCCTGCACCCTCATCCGCATGGGCAAGACCGTTAACGTGGTCTGTCTGGAGAAGGATGCCTCTCAGGCCAGCGCCGAGGAGCGTGACCTGGGTCTGGAGGAGGGCGTGAACCTGTTCGACAGCCACTCCAACGAGGCCATTCTGGGCACCCCCGACAAGGTCACCGGCCTGCAGGTACATAAGATCAACTCCTTCCACTTCGATCCCGACACCCGTGCTCTGGTGGAGGATGCCGTGCCCGACAGCACCTATGTCATCCCCTGCGACTCCATCGTGTTCGCCGCCGGTCAGGTCACCGGCCTGACCGATGCCTTCGGCATCGAGCTCAACCGCTTCGGCTATCCCATCGACCCCAAGACCGGCAAGAGCGAGTACACCACCTCTGTGGACGGCGTGTTTGCCGCCGGTGACGTGATCACCGGCACCCGCTTCCTCATCGACGCCATTGCCGGCGGCCGTGAAGTGGCCGTGCTGATGGACAAGTATCTGGGCGGCGACGGCCTCATCGAGGAAACTCTGGTGGAGCGCCACGCCAACCCCAGGATCGGCTACGCCGAGGATATGGCCGGCAAGCCCCGCAACGAGCTGGAGCACAAGCCCGCCGACGAGCGCAAGAACAACTTCGACCCCGTCACCAACGGCTTCACCTGCGATCAGGCCGCCTGCGAGTCCGGCCGCTGCCTGCAGTGCGACCTGCGCCTGCAGATCCAGCGCCCCCGCCTGTGGACTGAGTTCGAGAACAAGGAGGGCTGAGAGATATGACCACTTTGAGCAAGACCGACGTTTTCGTCAAGGCCGCCGACCTGCGTGAGTTCGGCGTGTTCAACGAGCCCCTCGTGGCCCGCTGGGTCAAGGTCATTGAGGAGCGTGAGCTGCAGGACACCCCCATCTGCGCCGTGGCCGCCCTGAACAATGCCGACACCGACGCCGCCCTGCTGGAGCTGCTGCGCCAGTACCCCCGTGAGATCCTGGAGGGTCTGTGCCACGCCGCCGCCGCCATTGATGCGGAGGGCAAGGTACTGGTGCTGCCCGAGGGCAGCCAGGAGCTGGGCAACGAGCTGGCCGACCTGTGCGCCGAGTTCGGCGTGGAGGTGGAGTACGGCATCGTCAACGTCCGCCAGTACCGGGGCAGCGCCCTGCACCACTTCCAGACCCTGCTGGCCCTCACCCAGACCATCAACGGCACCTACGAGCCGGGCACCTACATGGCCGTCAAGAAGGACGGCGCCGTGGGCGAGCTGAAGAAGGTGGCCTACGGCACCACCGTGGCCGACGTGGTGGGCGACACCGCCGGCATCCGTGCCTTCGCCATCGGCCGCCAGCTCTACGCTGCCGACTCCTTCTCCATGGCCATCAATGCCGACACCAACATCGGCAACGGCGTCATTACCCTGTATGGCGACACCTGCTGCCTCATCTGCGAGGCGGAGAAGGTGCTCACCGACTGCCGCAGCCAGAGCTGCGGCAAGTGCACCTTCTGCCGTGAGGGTCTGATCCAGCTCCACACCATGACCAAGGAGATCACCGAGGGCAAGGCCAAGAAGGAATTTGTGGACATGATGAGCGAAATCGGCGAGGCCATGACCTTCTCCTGCCCCTGCTCTGTGGGTCAGACCGGCAGCCAGTTCACCCTCAGCTCCATGACCCTGTTCATGGACGAGTATGACGACCACATCAAGCGCAAGAAGTGCAAGAACAACGTCTGCTCCGCCTTCACCAACATCTACATTGATCCCAGCCTGTGTACCGGCTGCGAGGACTGCGTGGACGTGTGTCCCGCCGAGTGCATCGAGGGCAAGTACGGCTTCATCCACATGATCGACACCTTCGACTGCACCAAGTGCGGCAAGTGTATCGAGGCCTGCGAGGAGGAGGCCATCATCCAGACCTCCGGCCGTGTGCCCAAGCTGCCCTCTCGTCTCATCAAGTGCGGAAAGTTCCGTTAATTGAATTAAACAATATTTTTAAGGAGGAAATAACAGCATGAAAACCATGAACACTGACGTCATCGTCGTGGCCGGCGGCCCTGCCGGTCTGGCCGCCGCCATCACCGCCGGCGAGAACGGCCTGAGCTCCATCATCTTCGAGAAGGCCAACACCACCGGCGGCGCCGCCAACATGGGCATGGGCCCTCTGGGTATCAACACCAAGATCCAGAAGCTCTCCTTCAAGGACATCACCGTGGAGGAAGCCTATGAGAACCACATGAAGTACACCCACTACCGTGTGGACGGCGATCTGGTCAACACCTACTTCTCCAAGTCCGCCGACACCATCGAGTGGCTGGAGGACATGGGCGTTGAGTTCGCCGGTGCCTTCAAGTACTTCACCGAGTCCGCCGCCACCTGGCACATCGTCAAGCCTGAGAACGGCGTCATCGGCCCCCGTGCCGCCGGCCCCATGATCCGCATCATGACCGAGAAGGCCAAGGAGCTGGGCACCGAGATCTATCTGGAGACCCCCGTCAAGAGCCTCATCATGGAGGACGGCAAGTGCGTGGGCGTGCGTGCCGTTGACAAGGACGGCGAGGAGATCGAGGCCCGTGCCAAGGCCGTCGTGGTCGCCACCGGCGGCTTCGGCACCAACAAGGAGATGATCAAGGAGGAGTTCGGCCTGGATCTGTGGGAGAACTTCTTCCCCTTCAACGTCCCCGGCACCGCCGGCGAGGGTCTGAAGATGATGTGGGAGGTCGGCGCTCAGAAGTTCGGCGCCAACATCGAGATGATCTTCCAGATGAAGGACAACCTGAACCACTTCATGCTGGACGCCTGCTTCCGTCAGCCCGCTCTGCTGGTCAACCAGAAGGGTGTCCGCTTCATGGACGAGGGCCAGATGGGCAACACCACCTACACCGGCAACGCCATCAACCTGCAGCCCGGCCGTTACGCCTACTGCATCATGGACCGCAACCTCATCAAGTACTACGCCAAGAACGGTCCCGACATCTTCGACATCGTGCATCCCTCCGAGAGCTTCCATATGTTCGAGCAGGCCGCCGAGCAGACCAAGGCCTCCGGCTATGACTGCTACTACGAGGCCGACACCATCGAGGAGCTGGCCGAGAAGCTGGGCATTGATCCTGAGGTTCTGTCCAACACTCTGGACGAGTACAACGATATGTGCGACGTGAATCTGGACCACCAGTTCCACAAGAACCCCACCTACCTGCGTCCCATCACCGGCCGCAAGGGTGGCTTCATCGCCGTCCGTTTCTACATCGCCGCTTACGGCACCATCGGCGGCGTGCGCACCAACAAGTACGGCGAGGTTCTGGACAACAACCAGGAGCCCATCCCCGGCCTGTACTCCGCCGGTTCCGACTGCAACACCATCTACGGCGACAGCTACAACTTCACCCTGTGCGGCAACACCATGGGCTTTGCCGTCAACTCCGGCCGTATGGCTGGCGAGGCCATTGCCGACTACATCAACGGCTGATCTTCAAACAGAGCGCAAGCCTGATCTGACCGCCGCGTAGTTCAAAAGAAGCAAAAAAGACCTCCTGCTGTGGTTCATCCACAACAGGAGGTCTTTTGTCGCTGCCGTTCAGATCTGATAATAAGCGCACACCGCTTCGAAGCGTTTCATCGCAATGAGGATGGAGGTATCCACCGCCTCATGCCCCTCAAACACCTTGAGGAACGGAGCCATGGCTCCATCCACATCCCGGTTCGGCATGACGAAATACTCCAGTACCTTGTCCTTTTTGCGCATCCGAACAAAGGAGATGTAATGCCCCTTGCGCCTGGTGAACTTCCAGGACATCAGCCCAAAATACTCCGGGGACAGCTCGACGAGCACCTCTCCCCCGTCGCCCATATTCTGAAGCTCATACTTCAGCGTGGCAGCCCCGGTGAGGCCCTGCACCCGATCCCCTGCGTGCATGGCGTACCGCACGTTAATGCTCTCATCCTTCTTGCCCGCATTGGCATTGGCGAAGGTGCGGAACGCTGCGATGGCACCCACGAAGAGCGCCACACCCATCACGATCAGTGCAGCTCCTGCCGCCACCGGCGCATCTGCCGCAAGGATGGCGATCCCCAACCCCACAAACAGCAAGCCTACCAAAATACCAAACAGGGTGAACAGCTTCCAGCTGCGTCTTCTTCGGAACACGATCCATGCCCTCCCAACAGTTTATTTTTACCATGTATTATAGTGGAAAAGGAACTGTTTTTCAAGAGGATGGAAGGCGGCATTTGCAGCCCGCCCTGCATTTCCATTGATTGACTTTCCCTGTCGGGTACGGTATAATAAACGGACAAACAAAAGGCATCCCAACGGATGTACGGAGGTTCCTATGAAAGGTATTATTCTGGCCGCCGGTCGTGGCACCCGTCTGTTCCCCATGACCCGCCCCGTGTGCAAGCCCCTGCTGCCCGTGTACGACAAGCCCCTCATCTACTACCCCCTGTCCGTCCTCATTCAGGCGGGCATCCACGAGGTGCTGGTCATCGTCCCTCCCGGAGAGGAGGGCTCCTTCTCCGCCCTGCTGGGGGACGGCTCCCAGCTCGGCCTGTCCATCCGCTACGCTGTGCAGCCCGTGGCCCGTGGCATTGCCGACGCCCTGCTCATCGGCCGTGACTTTTTGGATGGCGACGATGTGTGTCTGGTGCTGGGCGACAACATCTTCTGGGCTCCCGATCTGGACAAGACCCTGAAGCAGGCTGCCGCCGCCAACGAGGGTGCCACCGTGTTCGGCTGCTATGTGGACGATCCCCGTCCCTTCGGCGTGGTGGAGTTCGACGAGAGCGGCAAGGCCATCTCCATCGAGGAAAAGCCCCAGAACCCCAAGTCCAACTACATCGTGCCCGGCCTGTACTTCTACTCCAACAAGGCCATGGACATCGCCGCCAACCTCACCCCCTCCGCCCGTGGCGAGCTGGAGATCACCGATGTGAATCTGGCCTACTTAAAGCAGGACGAGCTGCAGGTCATCCCCCTCACCGACAACTACCTGTGGCTGGATGCGGGCAACCCGGACAGTATGCTGGCGGCCTCTCAGGCCATCTGCGACCTGCAAAAGTCCACCGGCAGCTATGTGGGCTGCATCGAGGAGGATGCGTGGCGCTCCGGCTGCATCACCACCGAGCAGCTCCACGCTCTGGGCGACGAGCTGAAGATGACCGCCTACGGACAGTACCTGCTGTCCCTGTAACAAAGCAAAACGGAGGGCACGCCATGGCGTGCCCGCCATATTTCTGCCTCCCTCTGATGAGGGAGGTGGCATTTGCAGCGCAAATGACGGAGCGAGAGAATGCCGCACGGTTCTCTCCCCCAGTGTCGCTGGCGCTCGCCAGCCCCCTCGTCAGAGGGGCCAAACGCAGAAGCCCACCCGCCCGCCCGGGGGCGGGAGGGGTATTCTGCTCAA